>CAZSTE010000108.1:0-4341 GCA_964609735.1 uncultured bacterium | reverse complement strand
CACAACCCCTCTTTACTATTATAACGACGAGGATGCTATTTTTGGAGTGCATGGTTCAATAATGATTCCTGAAAATGCGTTCTATGCCCTGGGTGATAATAGTATAAACAGCAAAGACAGCAGATATTGGGGGTTTATTCCATCAAAAAATCTTGTTGGCAAGGCGCTTTTTATTTATTGGCCGCCATGGCGAATGGGGATAATAAGGTGAAAAACGATAAAGAAAGAATTGTGCATCTTAAGGAAAGCGATTTTAAACGGATTGCTGGGTTTAGAAACAAGGCAAAACATCTTGAAAAAAGATGTAACGAACTTGAAGCGAAAATAGCCGCTTTGGGAAAAGAATCCCATGAGTGGAAGGAGCGCGCGATACGGCTTGCCGCTGAAATGGAGAATTTAAGAAAAAGGACAGAAAAAGAAAAACAGGAATTTCGCAGTTTTATCCAGGCGTCTTTTGCAGAAAAACTTTTGTTTTTTGACGAAATATTCAAAAAGGTGGTTTCGGATGTTTGTTCAAACAAAGAAATAAATAAAAATATCGCGGATGGCCTTGTGATGTTAAGAAACCAGTTTGTTTCTCTTCTTAAATCTCTGGGCGTTACAAGGATTGAAACAGAGGGTAAAATGTTTGATCCTATGTTGCATGAAGCCGTTGAAACCATTGATACAAAAGACAAACCCGATGGAATGATTGTTGAAGAAATCCGTTCTGGATACACCATTGATGGACGTTTGCTTAAACCAGCCCAGGTAAAGGTGTCTCGTGGAAAATCTGATAATACCGGCGCCGGCAAAGATTAATCTTTTCCTTGATGTGGGAAATAAAAGGAAGGATGGATATCACAATATTTGTTCCCTTGTTGAAAAAATCAATCTTTGCGATAACGTGGAGGTTTTTCCTTCTGAAAAAATCACAGTAGAATTTACAGGACCCTGGAGTATTCCGCGGGAAAACACTGTTAGCAAAACCATCAAACATCTGTGTTATTTATTTCCTGAAATTTCAAAAAAGCAGCCCTTAAAATTTGTTATCCATAAAAACATTCCGCCGGGAAGCGGTCTTGGAGGAGCAAGCAGCGATGCAGCGGCGGTTTTGAAGTTGTGTAACAATATCTGGAATCTGGCGCTTGATGAAAAAACAATGCTGGATATAGCTGAAAAAATCGGTTCAGATGTTCCATTGTTTCTCAAGGATGGTCCATGTGTTATTGAAAGCAAAGGAGAAATCGTACACCCTGTTAATGATATGCCCCCTATTTTTTTTGAACTTTTTGTTCCTGAAAAAATACAGGTTTCAACAAAAATGGTGTATGAAAATATTTCAGGAAAAGAGTTTTCTGATTTGACACAGGCATATTTGAACATTAAAATTTTTATATCTATGTGGAAACAAAATAATATAAAAGAAATGCAGAAACGATGTTTCAATAGGTTGGAACAGGTAAGCTTGGGCCTTAATAAAGAAATAGGGCAATTTAAGAATTACTTAGAGTCTGAATCCGGTAAACATTTTATGCTAACAGGTTCAGGAGGAGGTCTTTATGCGATAATAGAAGAAAAAGCAGACTGTATTTTTAAAAGGTCAACAATAAGCCAGAGCTGGCGATGTTATTTAGTTAAAAGTTATGGTCCGCAAAAGGAGGAAGAGCATGGAAATCACCGAAACAAGAATTTCGCCGATTAACAAACCAAACAGCAGACTGCGCGGATATGCATCTGTAACCTTTGACAATTCTTTTGTCATCCGCGAGATCAGGATTATTGAAGGGAAAAATGGCTTATTTATAGCGATGCCGAGCAGAAAAATGCAAAGACCATGTCCCAAGTGCAACTTTAAAAATCCTGTTACTAACAAATTCTGCGGACAATGCGGCTCTGAAATAAAAATATCTGAACAAAAAAATTCCAGTCCGGGTTCTCAGCAGCATAAGGATCTTGCTCATCCCATTAATACCCAGTTCAGGGATTATTTACAGAAAAAGGTGCTTGAGGCATACGATCAACAAAAGGGGCATACCATCACTGGGAAAGAAATGCCAGCGGAAAACTGACGATATCTTGCCCGGTGGTGTAATGGTAACACACCGGCCTTTGGAGCCGTGGTTCGAGGTTCAAATCCTCGCCGGGCAGAAGCCCATATTTATAAATCATGCAAAACAATACAGCAGTGATTATCCTTGCGGCGGGTTATGGTAAACGGCTTGGCGGAGAACATCAAAAAACCCTTACAAGAATATTTGGGAAACCACTTCTTTATTATCTATTGCAAACAGTAAAAAAATGCAATCCGGAAAGAATTATTGTTGTGGTTGGATTTCAAAAAGAAAGGGTTATGGAAGAATTAGAAGGGGAAAATGTTATTTTTGTGGAACAAACCCAGCTTCTTGGAACAGGGCATGCGGTTATGACAGGAATGGACGCCCTTTCTGATTTTAATGGAAATGTATTTATTTTGTGTGGGGATATACCATTTATTACATTAGGAACAATAAAAAAAATTAAGAAGATTCATGATGAAACATCTGCCGATTGCACCCTGCTTACAGCAATTGTTGAGAATCCTTATGGGTATGGCCGGATAAAAAGAAATGGAAATGGCGCGATAGAAAAAATTATTGAAGAAGCAAATGCCACTTCTGAAGAAAAACAAATCAAGGAGATAAACGCTGGTATTTATATCTTCAATAAAGAAAAACTTTTTCAATCCCTTCATAAAATAAATCTTAATCCCGTAAAAAAGGAATATTATCTTACGGATGTTGTTGAGTTTTTGATAAAACAGGGAAGAAAGGTTTCAACCTGGGCAACCCCAACGCCAGAGGAAACGCTTGGCATAAACACGCCGCAGGATTTAATGAGAGCGAAACAATATTTTTTATGTTTTAGGAGGGATAAAGATGAATAATTGTCTTGTTTTTACCGGTACTGCAAACCAGTTTCTCGCAGAAAAGATTGCGGCATATCTTAAAAAACCCCTTGGGTCTATGAGTGTCTCAAGGTTTTCTGATAGCGAAATTTCTGTGAAAATTGACGAAAATTCAAGGGGAAAGGATGTTTTCATTATTCAGTCAACCTGTTATCCTGTAAATGAAAACCTGATGGAATTATTGATTATACTTGATGCCTTTAGAAGGGCATCCCCTCGCAGAATAACCGCTGTGCTTCCCTACTATGGATATGCAAGACAGGATAGAAAAGATAAGCCCCGCGTGCCTATTACTGCAAAGCTGGTTGCAAATCTTCTTGTTGCTGCTGGCGCCCAGAGGATTCTTACAATGGACCTTCACGCATCCCAAATACAGGGATTTTTTGATATTCCTGTTGACCACCTATTTGCCGCGCCTGTCATTATAAATTATCTTAAAAAGAAAGATATGAAAAACCCTGTGATTGTCGCTCCTGATGTGGGAAGTGTAAAAATGGCCAGGGCCTTTGCAAAATTATTACAGGCGCGACTTGCTATTGTTGATAAAAGAAGGGACAATCCGGATTCTGTAGAAGCCATTCATCTGATTGGAGAGGTTGCCGGCTGCGAGGCTATTATTGTGGATGATCTTATTTCCACAGGCAGCACCGTTATTGAGGCGACAAAGGTTCTTCTTGAAAATGGGGCCTCAAAGGTTATTGCAAGCTGTACCCATGCGGTTTTTTCCGGAGACGCGATAACAAAACTTGAAGGTTGCGGTTTATCGGAGATTATCATTACAGATACCATTCCTCATACAGGTTTGCCGAAAGAAGTGGTTACGCTTTCTGTGGCTGAACTTTTAGGCGAAGCCATCAAAAGAATACACCAGGAAAGTTCTGTAAGTTCGCTTTTTATTTAATGTAATATCCTGTGGACGGACTGGATTAATTAAGGGATTAACCCATCGTAGGTTTTTTTCTATGATTTGCTTTTTTTGAGCGCCATTTAAGTTTTCTTTTTTTTCTTCTCATCTTTTATCTTCCTTGTTATTTTCGCAGCATTACAATATCGGTAATATCATTTACAGGCATTGAGAAATAGACATAGCCATTGATTTCCTCAAATTTCAATTCTCCGTTTTCGATAGATGATACAGATTTTATGTCTGAGGCCTTAATTTTTATATTGACATCCTTATTAAGGGGTTCTCTTGATAGGTTGACAAGTATCAATGCAGTGCCTTTATCAGAGACCAGAGGCGCTGCTTCAAAGGTGCCGTCGGATATGTCGACATATTTATTAACGCCGGCTATTGCGCAGGGAAAGCTGACAATCTGGCTATGTATTTTTGGGAATTTTATTGAGGAAAGGGTATTTTCATTTCTGCATGCCTGGACGAATTGCTCCATAAAATTATAGCCAGGGGCAAACGC
>CAZSTE010000107.1:0-4353 GCA_964609735.1 uncultured bacterium | reverse complement strand
TACGTTCCTGAGCGTTTTTGATATCATCAATAGGTTATAAAAAATCGTATTGCCAGATATATCAAAAGCATTGTGACAATAAACGCAAGATACACGGGCATTATAATATAAAGCGCAATGAGAAATATTATACATAATGGCCCCAATACAATAAATAAAACACCCTTCAATAATTCTTTTTTCTGATTTTTGATATCCCTGATAAGATTGCCATCCATTTTTGAATAACCGCATATTTTGCATTGTTGTATTTCACCGGGATTGTCAAAACTGCATTCAGGGCACACCCAGATTATTCCCTTTTTTATCCTTATCTCTTTTTCAGCACTTTTAATCTTTGCAGTGATATAAGGCAGTTCCATTACATTTTTGGCTCTTTGATAATATTCAAGGGCTTTTTCAAATAAACCCTGTTTAAAATAAATATCCCCCAGCGCCACATAGGCATTAACATTTTCAGGTTGCTTTTCTATTGTGTAAAGCCAGTTTTTTATCTCATTTTCTTCATCCCGATGCTGAATAATTTTTTCTTTTGAACGCGTAAACGCGCGAATAATCAAATCGGTAACCGGCATCAACGCAAGGGATATTACGAAAAAAAATAACTGCGTGTTAGAACCCAATGAAGATATCAAAAGATTGATGGAAATTATCAAACAAATGATAAAAATGATTGCTTCAAATATTGTGAGGTCTTTCTCGATATACCTTGCAATAATGTAATAATAAAATTCAATGCCCAGGATTATGATGATTATACCCAGCCAGATGCCCAGGAAAAAACCGCTCGCCATTTGTTATTAAATCTCCTGATATCTAAATATTTATATTATATTATTGATTTTGCGTTCTGTTGCATTGCATATCCGTGTTTTTATTATACAAGAGATTCCCATATCCATAAACCTGTAACACCGGTTTACAGATACAACAGAACAATAATATGATTATATTGAAATTCCATATAAAGATGTTAAACTATTACAATCGTTTATTAATAAAAATATCAAGGTTCTCTGCCGCCTTAGCTCAGTGGTAGAGCAGGGCACTTGTAATGCTCAGGTCCGCGGTTCAAATCCGCGAGGCGGCTATTAAACACCTTAAAAATGATGTTACCTCTCTTTCCTCAGCAATTTCCCATGTAAAAGGCGAAATTTTGAGATAATAATATTAATGCCATTTATATAAATTTTTGACATAACCGGCTAAAATGTGTATAATCTTGGGAAAATAAAAATTCTGGAAGGGTTTATCCTGCCTCATTTTTACTGGGTTGCCGTTATGAGAAACAACAATTAAGCAGGCCTTTTCAGAGGAATAGATAATCTTTTTACGGAGGAAACAATGAAAAGTCAAAAAACACCTGTTCCAAATAGTAAAACAAAGATTGAGAAAAAATTTTATTTGATTGACGCCACTGGCAAAACGCTTGGAAGATTAGCATCAAATATCGCTGGCATACTACTTGGAAAACATAAAGCGTATTGGGTCCCATATATGGATACCGGCGATTATGTTATTGTTGTCAATGCTGAAAAAATAAAGGTCACAGGGAAAAAGGTTGTCAACAAGATGTATTATAAACATTCGGGATATCTTGGCGGACTTAAAAAAGAAACATTTGCTTCATTGCTTCAAAAAAGCCCTGAAACCATTATTGAGCATGCGGTAAAAGGAATGTTGCCGCATAATAAATTGGGTAGAGAGTTATGTAAAAAACTTAAGGTCTATCGAGGGCCCCAACATATTCATCAGGCCCAAAAACCTGTTCCACTGGAAATAAGGTAGGAGGTTGAATATGCCAAGGATTTACATCATTGATGTAACAAATAGGGATGGCGTACAAACAGCAAGGCTTGGTCTGGCAAAACTTGAAAAAACAATGATAAATATCTACCTTAACAAAATGGGCATTTTCCAGAGTGAAGCAGGATTTCCTGTAACAAAACATGAAATAAATTATCTTAACGCTAATGTCCATCTCGTAAAAAAAGGCATTCTTGCCCCTATAAGAATTTCAGGATGGTTGCGGGCAATTAAGGAGGATGTTATTGAGGCATTCGCAAATGTGTCAGGCCTTGAACATGTAAATCTGTCAATCTCAACATCCGATCAAATGATTGTAGGTAAATTCCAGGGGAAAAAGGATTTTTCAGCTGTGGTGAATGATATGATTTCCGCGGTGGAGGAAGCCAAAAAATGCGGCGCAAAATCTATTGGGGTTAATGCTGAGGATGCTTCAAGAACAGATATAAACAAACTTACTGAATTTTCTCTGGCTGCGAAAGAACATGGCGCAGACAGAATTAGATATTGCGATACACTCGGTTACGATACGCCTTTTACAATCTATGAACGGGTATATCAACTTGCATCAAAGGTGAAAATGCCTGTTGAACTTCATTGCCATAATGATATTGGAATGGCGGTTGCCTGTTCAATCGGAGGAGCAAAGGCAGCAATTGATGCAGGAGTGGACGCGTATATCAATACCACCATCAATGGCATGGGTGAGAGAGCTGGAAATGCAGACCTTATTTCTGTGTTGCTTGCCTGCAAATATGGTTCAGGAATGGCTGGGAAATATCAACTTGATGAAAAAATTAACCTTTCAATGTCCTGGAAGATTGCCCATTACGCGTCATACGCCTTTCATGTTCCCATACCAATCACTCAGGTTGGCGTTGGAGCAAACGCATTTGCTCATTCCTCAGGAATCCATGTTGATGGCGCGCTAAAGGATAGAAGAAATTATGAACTTTATGATTTTGAAGAGCTTGGAAGAGGAGAACCTGAAATTATTGAAACAGGACGTATGATTGTCCTTGGCGAATACAGTGGAATAAAAGGCTTGCGAAATATATATGGAAAGCTCGAGGTTGAGTTTAAAAACGAAGATGAGGCACGAAACATTCTTGAGCTTGCCAGATACGCCAATGTCCATACCCAAAAGCCGCTTACAGATGACGAACTTCTGTTTGTTGCAAAATATCCTGAAGAGGCGCGGCTTTTGATGACAGTTACACCATAATCGTATTGGAAAAATAATGGGCCAGACCATAGCAGAAAAAATTCTTTCGGCTCATGCGGGAAAAAGTGTATCCGCAGGAGAAATCTGCCTTGCAAAGGTGGATTTTTTGATGGCTCAGGATGGAACAGCTCCCCTTGTTATCAAAGCATTTGAAGATATCGCAGCGGAACATGTTTTTAATCCTGAAAAGGTTTGTTTTGTCTTTGACCATAACGCGCCCAGCCCAAATATGGGGGTCTCTTCCCTTCATAAGATGATGCGAGATTTCGCGCAAAAACATGGCATAAAAACAATGGAAATAGGAGAAGGGGTTTGTCATGTTTTGATGCCTGAAAAAAATTTTTTACGGCCAGGGTATCTTGTCCTTGGCGCAGATAGCCATACCCCAACCTATGGCGCATTAAATCTAATGTCCTGCGGCGTCGGTTCAACAGACCTTGCAATAGCAATGGCCACAGGAAAACAATGGTTTAAGGTCCCCCAAACAACAAGGATTGTTTTTTCTGGAACCTTGAACAAAGGTGTTTTTGCAAAGGATATGGGTTTATTGATGGTTAAAACACTCACAGCCAGAGGCGCTGTTTATCATAGCGTTGAAATAACCGGAAACGCTATAAGCGGTCTTTCAATGGATGGAAGATTTACCATTGCCAATCTTGTGACTGAAATTGGAGGAAAAAACTGTGTTATGGAATATGACAAAAAAACAGAACAATATGTCAATCAATTCTCAGAAAAACAAGAAAAGTCAGAGCCCATATTTTCTGATAGTGACGCTTCTTATATAAATGAAGTCCTGCTTAATATTGATAGCCTTGTTCCTCTTGTAGCAAGACCTCACGCTGTTGATAATGTGTGTCCTGTGGAAGAAATTAAAGGAACAAAAATTAACCAGGCGTTTATAGGAACATGCACAAATGGAAGGATAGAAGACCTTGCAGTTGCCGCAAATATACTTGAGGGGAAAAAGGTATCTAACCATGTTCGAACCATAATAACCCCTGCATCTAGAAAAATATACCTGGAAGCATTGGAAAAGGGTTATATAAAGATTTTTCTTGAAAGCGGTTGCTGTGTTACAAATCCAGGATGTGGCCCGTGCGTGGGAACACACCAGGGAATTCCATCAGATGGAGAGGTTGTCATATCAACAGCCAACAGAAATTTCAAGGGTAGAATGGGCAATCCAAACGCTTTTATATATCTTGCCTCGCCAGCAACTGTCGCTGCCTCAGCAATAAAAGGCGAGATTTCTGACCCCAGAGAATTTTTATGATATGAATCCTGGTAATGTTTCAATATCAAGATTAAGGGACATGTTT
>CAZSTE010000106.1:0-4356 GCA_964609735.1 uncultured bacterium | reverse complement strand
TTTGTTTTTTCAGCCATTGTTTTCCTGATTCTTGCCATAAAATTTGAGAAAATTTCTACCGGGTGTTTAATTGCTTTTATTTTCATTGCCGGTATATTTTGTTCAGGACAATCTGGCATTGGATATGAAAAACAGATTCCCTTTTTTCCTGAAAAGGTTAAGGCCATTACAGGGGAAATAACAGATGTAAGAGAAAAGGGAATGCTGATTGTTGTAACCATTGAAAATACAAGTTTTTCAAATGGTAGCATCTGGATAAAATCCGGGCTATCTGTAAAAACATCACTGCCTTTGAATAAGCCGGTTTATGATTCTGATTGGATATTGATTGATACAATAAAATCAATCAATATAGAACATAATCAGCTGATTGTTTCTGCTGGAAACTGGAAAATAATTGAGCCACAATCCATATATGGAAGATTTAGGTATAAAACCCAGATTTTAACAGAAACCATCACAAAAAAGTGGTTTAGATATCATGCGCAGGCAGCCGCAATTTTCCAGATGATTGTTCTTGGAAATAGCCGTCAATCCCTGGATGTGAAAAATATCTTCATACAAACAGGCACCTATCATCTTTTGATTGTTTCTGGAATCCATCTTGGGTATCTTTTATTTTTTCTAAAATTAGTAGTATTTCCCCTAAGGCGATTTGAGCAGACCCATTATAAGATTTTCAATCTTTTCTATCTTGTTGCAATTATTTTTTATTCAGCAATAACAGGTTTTAATACCCCCGTTGTAAGGGCAGCGCTGATGTTTGGAATTTACATTTTTTCTGAAATGATTGAGAGACCTGTAACCGGTCTTGATTCAATCGGGTGGGCTGGTTCTATTATTCTTTTTTCAAATCCTGCCAATCTTTTTAATATGGGGTTTCAACTTTCTTTTACCGCGACAACAGGAATTGTTCTAACAATGAAAAATATCCCGGCGATAAAAAAGGTTCCATCCTGGCTTGATTCAATGATAAGGGCAAATGTCGGCGCGCAGGTGTTTACACTGCCTGTGCTTGTGGGAAATATTGGCACATTTTATCCCATGGGATTGATTGCCAATTTTTTTCTTGTGCCTTTCGGCGGGGTTGTTGTTGGTCTCGGATTTGTTTTTCTTATTACAATTTTTTTAAGAAATATTATTATTTGGCCTTTAATTAAATCCATTGACCTGTTTTGGATCGCAACAAAACTTTTTTCAAGGATATCTCCCGCTGTTTACTGGAATCCAGGAATTCCGGTTGTAATAATCATGTATCTATTTATACTTGCCGTTGTGTTCAGAAACCAATGGAAATTGTTCACCATATCTGCGGTACTGGCAACGATCGCCTGTTTTGTTTGTAATCCTGTTGATAAGAAGTCGTACGAAAAACAGATATATCCTGTATCAGAGGCTGTGGGAAGCATTACAATCTTTCCCTGTAATAAAATGTTGTGTATGATTGAAAAACACAACTGCATACTTGTAATATTATCAATGGAAGAAGATGGTTCAACATTGAATCCAGCAATTAAAAAAATAAAAACAACCGGGAAAGATGCTGTTTTTATGTTTATTGATTGTAGCCATGATATATTTGAAGCCCTTTCAATTTTGATGTCTCAAATAAAACCGCTTGCAGTGATTGATAATATGGAAATCCGCAAACATCCGGCATTTGGGTATAGAAAACATTTTATGCTTGGACAAATGGATATAAAACAACAGTTCTGGAATTTTCTTGTACCTTTTGAAGGAGTTCGTGTGATTTACAGCGGGAAAAATTCTATTGTGCTTGAATATAAAACAATAAATAAAACAATTATTATTTCAACACACTTAAATGCGAACATCTTTGAAATTCTTCCGTTTTCGCCGCGGTATGATACTATTTATGCCACAGATATCGCGCTTTCAAAAAAACTTGCAGGATATCTTGACGAATATGAAACAAAACAATTAATCTATCAAAAAATTATTTATTATACAATAAAACAACAACCCCATTTCCAAATTATTAGGTTATCAAACAAACCGGTTGTTATTTTTCCTTAAACATGATAACCCTGTTTCTACCCTGATTTTTTGCTTCATAGAGGGCAATATCTGCTTTTTTAATCAGTTCCTCGCCGGTGGTTGCATCGCAGGGAAAACATGCGACGCCAAAACTGATGGTAAGATTTCCGCCAGGTTGATATTCCTCGCCGGGAAATTTCACATCAGCTATTTTTTTTCTTATGGTATCGCTTAAACGAAAAGCGATATCCTTATGGGTATCTGGGAATACGATAACAAATTCTTCTCCTCCGTATCTGGCTGCAATATCTGAACCTTTTATGTTTCGGTGAAGGATTTCGGCCAGGTTTTTTAACACGGTATCTCCGGCAAGATGGCCGTTTTTGTCATTATAAATCTTGAAATTATCTATATCACACATTGCAAGTGAAACATGAAATTTTTCTTCCTTTGCCTGGGTTAATATTTTTTCCAGAAATGTTTGAAAATGGCGTCTGTTATAAAGGGATGTAAGAGCATCGGTTATTGATAGAATTTTTGTTTTTTCCATCAGTTCAGCATTTTCAATAATCAGAGATATGGGGATTGATATTAATTTTAATAGGGACAGGTCCTTTTGAACAAATATTCTCTGCTGTTTTGAAAGGACGCCTATCACGCCGGTAACCTCTTCTTTTTTATTCTTAAGAGGAACAAGAATAAAGGAGGATATGCCTGCTGTTTGAAGAAATTTATATTTTGGAAACGAACTAATATTATTTATAAGAAGAGGATAGGCCCTTGTTACGATTTCTTCAAATGTTTCCTCCGGGATATTAAGATTTTCGCCTTTGATGTCCTGAAAAAAATGTTGTCCGAACATCTGGACAATTACTATTTCCTTCTGAAAAAAATTAGCGATGCTTTCAGTCACACGACTCAATATTTCTTCTGTAGAAACATCCTTACCAAATATTTCCATTATTTCCACAACTGCTGAAAAAATGGCTGATTCCATTGAATAATCTTTAATCTTGAATTTATATTTTTCAATTTCCTGTGCGAGGGAAGAAATTTTATTTTTAAACAAAATATTAGAAACAACGCCTATAAGAAGAATCCCGATAATAAGGTTGAACATTACAAGATAATAAAGATTTTTATATGGAATCGTGGATAAAAAAGACACATTCAACCAAACAACCCAACAGAACAAAACAAGAAAAATAATATTTCTAGTTTTTATCAGCAGATATTTCGACCTCCTTTACCTTTTCAACAATCTGATTAAATTCATCAGGTTGTTTATATGCCATATCTGCCAGTATCTTTCTATTAAGATTAAGACCAAGCACATGTAAACCATGGATAAATCTATTATAGGAAATTCCACCTGTTTTGCAGGCAGCAGAGATTCTAATAATCCATAAACCTCTGAAATCGCGTTTTTTCTGTTTTCTATCCCTATAGGCGTAAACCTGCGCTCTTTCTGCAAATTCTTTTGCCCTTTTGAATTGTTTTGACCGCCCCTGTCTGTATCCCTTCGCGGCATTAAGTATTTTTTTCTTTCTATGTCTTCCTGCTGGTTTATTGGTTGCCCTTGGCATTTTTAATCTCCAACGTTATGAATAAGGAAGCATCCTTTTGATCATTTTCGCCCGCGCCCCTTGAATAATCTTTGGTTTTGCAAGCCGTCTTTTTCTTTTTGAACTTTTTTTGGTAAGTATATGACTTTTGCCACTTCTATGGTGTTTTACCTTGCCTGTTGCTGTTATTTTAAATCGTTTTGCAACGGATTTTCGTGTTTTTAATTTTGGCATCAACAACTCCTTTTTAATACGGAATAAAAATTACATTAAGAAATCTTCCTTCTTCATATGGACTTTTTTCAATCTTTGCAAGAGGTCCAAGGTCTGTAATAAGTTTTTGAAGAATATCATAACCTCTTTCCTTATGAAGAAATTCCCGTCCTCTAAATCCAACAGAAACCTTTACCCTGTATCCTTCCTTTAAAAAATCTTTTATAAGACTCATCAACTCTTTGACATATCTCTTGTACAGATTGTGAATTAAGTTCTTTCCATTTTGGATTTTTATTTCTAAGTTTGGCAATATGTTTTTGGAGTCTGTTTGCATTTATATAACCTCCATATAAACTATAATATCTTTTTTGAAGCGAAATGCAATAATTCCAAATCCAAGCAGAAGTGTTTATCTTCTGATGGATTTGTTTTAATTTCTTATTGCTATATGCTTTGAAAGATATATTATACATTTTTTTGGTCGTTTATATATTTTTTAACAGTTTCTTCTGAAATATGTCCAATACTTTCACAATAGTAGGAGCGTGTCCACAGCGTAGGTATTCTACTTTTTAGT
>CAZSTE010000105.1:0-4431 GCA_964609735.1 uncultured bacterium | reverse complement strand
AGGCCTTTTAACTTAGCGAGGGCTTCTTGTGGGTTTGAAGCTTCAATAGAGCCAGTGACTACCTTTCCTCCCGCATCAACCCCGGTATATTGAAAATTTGCCATAGGCGACTTCCTTTTTTATTGATATATTACCTTTTATTTCAATATAAGTCAACACAGGATTTTTCTTCGGTTTAACAATATCTACATAGTGGTAGGAAAACATCTTTTTATCGGGCATACTTTCCAAAAATATATTAACCATAGCCATGGACTTCTTTCATAACCTCTTCCACAGATGTAATCCCAAGAGAAATTTTTTCAATGCCATCGTCAATGAGTGTTTTCATTCCGCATTCTTTTGTAGCAATCTCCCTTATTTCTCCGAGCGGTTTTTTAGCAAGAACGCAACGCCACAGATTTTCATTGGGAATAAGAAGTTCAAAAAGAGCCACCCTTCCTTTATAGCCACCTCTGCAGAATGGACAACCGACTGCTTTATAAAATTTCATTTGTTCCAATTTTTCCTTGGGAATATTAAGTTCAAGTATTTCTTGTTTTGTTGGTTGGTATTGTTGTTTGCATCGCGGGCATAAAACCCTTACAAGTCGTTGCGCAATAATGCCTTCTATTGTTGATGCGAGGAGAAAGGGTTCAACATTCATATCAACAAGCCGCATTATGGTTGTTGGGGCGTCGTTTGTATGCAGTGTGCTTAAAACAAGGTGTCCTGTAAGGGCTGATTGTATCGCCATCTGAGCTGTGTCAAAATCGCGAACCTCTCCGACAAGTATAATATCAGGGTCCTGACGAAGTATGCTTCTAATACAGGCAGCAAAGGTAAGTCCTATGTTTTCTTTTATGGATACCTGTATGGCTCCATCAAGCATATATTCAACAGGATCTTCTGTGGTAATAAGTTTGATTTCTGGCGTGTTAAGTTCCCGTAAAAGAGCAAAAAGAGTTGTGGTTTTGCCGGAACCTGTGGGCCCTGTTGCAAGAAGAATACCATGAGGTTTATGGATAAGGTTGTTAATGGTGTCTATATCTTTTTTTAAAAGCCCAAGGTTTTCCATATCAAAAATTGTTTTGCCTCTATCAAGCACGCGAACCGCGAGACATTCGCCAAAAACCGTTGGTACAGTGTTTACACGGAGGTCCACAGGTCTTCCCATAACAGAAAGTTCAATCCGTCCATCCTGAGGCAACCGTCTTTCAGCAATATCCATTGAAGCCATAATCTTAAACCTGCAAAATAGGGCAAAAGCCAATCCTTTTGGAGGATGTACCATGTCATAAAGAACGCCATCAACCCTATATCGTACCCTGAAATCGTTTTCAAATGGTTCAAGATGAAGGTCTGAGGCGTTATCCCGTACAGTTTGTAGCAGAATAAGATCAAAAAGTTTTACCACAGGAGGCAGTGCCGCTATTTCTTCTAAACTTGTGATGGTTGCGTATTCGCCCTGTCCAGAAGCAAGGGTTTCAAGCTCCTCCATTTCAGATATATCATGAGAAATCCACTTGATAAGGTCGTCAATTGTTTCAATCTCAGAACCATAATAAGCATTGATGTTTTCTTTGATATCCTCTTCATCAGCGAGAACCATCTTTATCTTGTAGCCTAGAATAAAGGATATATCATCCTGTATGTTCAAACGTAATGGATCGCCAACAGCGAGGGTGAGAACATTTTTTTCAAGTTTTATTGGTAAAACTGTATATGTTTTTGCAAGGGCTGATGGAAAAATTTTTATGGCATTTTTATCAATAGCAATGTTTTTTAAATCAATTATTTCAATCCCTGATTGCACACTCAAAATCTTTTTAAGATCTTTTTCCTGTACATACCCTTTTTCTACAAGAATGCGTCCAAGAAAATTGCCTGATTTCATCTGTTCTTTCAATGCATCGTCAAGCTCTTTTTCTGTTATGAGTCCTGCTTCAATCAGCATCTCTCCAAGAAGTTTTTTTTCAGCCATTTTATTACTTTCCCTTTTGGTGTTCTTCGTCTTGTTGTGTTTCTATGCCCTGGTCGTATTTTTTGGAAACAAGTTCCTGGTCAATAACACCATCTGCAGCAAGTTGAAGCTTTGTTTGTTCAGGGTCGTTACTGTACGTTAAAAGGGTTTCAAATGATATCTTGCCCTGTTTGAAAAGTTTTATCAAATACCCGTCAAGTGTGGTCATACCCAGCTTTACACCTGTCTGGATGTCTGAAATGATTCTGTATGTTTTTCGTTCGCGAATAAGATTTTGTATTGAGGGTGTGGCAACCATAATTTCATACGCGGCAATTCGTCCTGGTTTATCGCTTCTGGGAAGAAGAAGCTGGGATAAAACAGCAAGTATTGATACAGAAAGCATAACCCTTATTTGTTCCTGTTGCGCTACAGGGAAAACATTCACAATTCTGTCAATTGTTCGGGTTGCGCCTGTTGTATGAAGGGTTCCAAATACAACATGGCCTGTTTCAGCAGCAGTAATCGCGGCTTCCATTGTTTCAAAATCTCTTAATTCTCCAACAAGAAACACATCCGGGTCCTGTCTTAGTCCTCTTCGTAATGCCTCTGCAAAAGAAGGCACATCAACCCCTAGTTCTCTTTGTGTGACAATTGAACGTTTATGGGGATGATAATATTCAATGGGATCCTCAATGGTAATTATGTGATGATCCATATGGGTGTTCATATAATCAATCATTGAGGCGAGGGTTGTTGTTTTTCCTGAACCTGTTGGGCCTGTCACCAGAATCAGGCCTCTTGGCCTTGTTAGAAGATACTTCATCACCTTTTCATCAAGCCCCAGTTCGTCAAATGTCAAAAATTTATACGGAATTAATCGCAATGCCATTGCAATATGTCCCCGTTCCTTGAAAACAGAAACACGGAATCTGGCTATATCCTTAAATGCAAAGCCAAAATCAGTCCCGCCAACCCTCTGGATTTCTTCCTGATGCTCCCTTGATGTAATCGCCTTCATATAATTGACAGTATCTTCTGGGGTAAGAGCTTCAGTATCCATCTTTACAAGTCCAGCATGCTGTCTCATCATTGGCGGCAGTCCAACATTGATGTGTAAATCTGCCGCATTTTCTCTTACAATCATTTCAAGAAGTTCTTCAATTGCTTTTGCCATTAGTCCTCCATTCCGGCGACATCAATAACCTCCTGGATTGTTGTCATGCCCAGTTTTACCTTTCTAAAACCGTCTGCTTTCATACTGGACATTCCAGCTTTTCGCGCCTGTTTTCTTAATACTTCTGCTGTTGTTCTTTGCATTGTAAGATCCCGCAATTCATCGGTCATAACAAAAATTTCAAATATTGCGATTCTGCCTGAAAAGCCTGTAAAATTGCATTCAGAACAGCCCTTTGGTTGGTAGATTGTTGGATTTTCCCCATCTTTTATATCCAGCATTTTTTTGGTTTCTTCATCCGGCTCAATAGGTTCTTTGCAGTATTTGCATAGAACCCTTACAAGCCGTTGTGCCATAACGCCCTGGACCGAAGAAGAAACAAGAAATGGCGGAACGCCAAGGTCAATAAGACGGGTAATGGCGCTTGGAGCATCGTTTGTATGCAGTGTGCTGAAAACAAGATGTCCTGTAAGTGCAGCCCGAAGGGCTATATCTGCGGTTTCAAAATCGCGAATTTCTCCAACAAGTATCACATCGGGAGACTGACGCAGGAATGCCCGAAGAACAGAAGCAAAAGTAAGGTTTATTTCTGATCTTACCTGTGTTTGATTAATACCTGCTATTTGATATTCAACAGGTTCCTCAACGGTCATAAGTTTTCTCTCAATTGTATTTAATTTTTTTAATGAAGCATAGAGGGTTGTTGTTTTTCCAGAACCTGTTGGACCTGTAACAAGAAGAAGTCCTCCTGAATAATTAAGAAGGTTTTCCCACACCTTTCTATCCTGCTCCATAAATCCTAGTTGTTCAAGGTCTTTAAGCGCTGTTGATTTATCAAGGATTCTTAAAACAACGCTTTCTCCATATATGCCGGGAAGCGCAGAAACACGAAAATCAATAGATTTTCCGCCTATATCCAGCATTATTCTTCCATCCTGAGGAAGCCGTTTTTCAGAAAGGTCCATCTTTGACATAAGCTTTACACGCGCAATTACGGCTTTTTCAATTCGTTTTGGGGGAGCGACAACCTCATATAAGACGCCATCAATCCTGTATCGTACCCTGAATCTTTTTTCAAGCGGTTCAAGATGGATATCACTTGCCCTTCTACGAAGCGCTTCAACAAATATCAGGTTTACAATTTTGACTACCGGTGCTTGAAGGGCAAGGGCTTCTTCATCTTCATCCGCGGCAAAATCCTCAGCGCCGATGGAATCAAGCGCATCAACACTTCCAACCTCCTGTATCAATGAAGAAAGATCCTCTGTGTTTTCCTGTTCATAATATTTTGTGATTAGCTGGTCTATTTCAT
>CAZSTE010000104.1:0-4495 GCA_964609735.1 uncultured bacterium | reverse complement strand
TGTTATTAGCTCAAGGCATAGAGGGTATTGCAGTAGGATTGTCTTCAAAAATATTGCCACACAATTTTAATGAGTTAATTGACGCTTCTATTGCCCATCTCAAAGGCGAGGATTTTGAAATTTTTCCTGATTTTAGATTGAAATCTATATCAGAAAGTATTTTGAGTCGATTGAGAAATATATGCTCAGAAATAATTTTCATCGCAAGAAGATTCTGAAGATATCGTTCAATAATACTGATAATTCCTGTAAATTCATTAGGGTATACCGTTAAAAATTGCGAAATTTCATAAATGTCTTTTGCGGTTAGTTGCTTCTTCCATGATTTTTTGAATATTCTGCTTTTAAGGTTTTCCTCTTCCATTTCTTCTATCTCATAATTTTCTGGCTTCACCCTTATGGAGGTTCCCTCAAATATGAGAAAAAGGTTTTCTGGAATCTCTGGAAGAATAGGAAATATAACCGTATTCCATGTCTTTTTATCAATCTGGTCCATCTGATAAACAATTAACAGTTTGTATTCAACAAAAAGTGATGATTCCCTTACATCTTCTATAAACAATTCGGGATTAAATTCAGAACCATAATATCTTTTAATTTCAATCTCGCCACATCTTTCTGAAAGACCTTGAATTATTGATTCAATCCTTTCAGATGTTAATGAATGAAGACCCGCAATAAACCATGTATTATTCTTCATTTGAGATAACCTGATAATAAATATCCTGGGCTATTTTTTTAGAAAGCATATCAAGCAACATATCTTTCTTAAATGCTGTGGCAAGTTCCAGGGAATAAACCTGTTCAAGGTTTTTCTGCGAAATCTTCCCGTTTCTGTTAATATCAAATGATATCTTTACCTTATAACATGCCATCATAATCTGGTCTGAATCAGAAATAAACTCGGCATTTCTTGTAAAATCATCTATAACACCGGTAATAACAATATCTGCCTTTTCTTTATCCCCAACAAGTAAAAAAGCAGGACCTTCTGCAATGGTTTTCTTGAGATTTTTTAGGATCCATGTCTCTATCTGCGGCTGAAGGGTATGATTAGCAAAATAATCGACATAGATTGTTTTCTGTGAAGGATTTACGAATTTATACATACAGCCGGAAAAAAGGAATAAAATTTCAATTAATATCAAAGGATAACATTTTCTTCGCATAATCGGTATCCGAATATTCTGTCTTTATTTTGTTATAGTAGATTTCAGCACTTTTTTTATAGCCATTCTTCTTATAGATTTCTGCGATTTTCCATAATCTTCCGGCAATCTCATTTCGCAGTTGTTTTTTTGTGGCAAGCAGCTGCTCCTTATAAGGGCTTGAAGGAAAATCAGCGATGAACTGGTCAATCTTTGTTTCAATTGAAGAAAACGCCGAAGTATCTGTGGTGCCTGCTGGAATATTTTTTATTTCGTAGATAAGCATTTGATACCGCGCCTGCTCCGCCCATTTTGTCGCTGGAAAATCTCTTGCAACCTGTTGATACATTTCTATTGCCTTTTCCATATTGCCCGATCTGGCATAACGAGAGGCCAAGGTTAACGCAAGAGGAGGCGTTTCCACATCATAAGGATCTATTTCAATAACCCCTGCGATGGCATCCAGTTGTTTGTTGGTATCCTTAAATCGTTCAATAAACTTCAATTGTTTCTTCTCAAGCATTTCCATGGATATCTCTCTTTGCATCTTTAAAACATCGGCAATATCAGGAAAATCAGGATATTTTTTTACTATCTCATCCAATTGCTTAAATGCTTCTTCTTTATCGCCCAACGATATATAAATTTTGGCAAGCGCAAAAAGAGATTGGGGAGCATATTCTGAAAAAGGAAAATGTTTTACCAGTTTTTTGTATTCCCTAATAGCCGCCTCGTTGTTTCCCGCATGTCTAAAAGACTCTGCATATTCCCACTGCTGTGTATCTGTATCCTTGACTGCGTACTTTGGATTAATCCATTTCCCGGTTTCCGGCGTCCATTCCCAATATCCAAACACACAGGAATTTCCCATCAAAAAACAAATCAAAAAAAGCGAAATTTTTTTTATTTTCATAATGTTATTGTCATTGAAATTTAAAGTCCTGTCAAGTTTTTATTTATTTCAGGACAAGAACCTTTGCGCCAGGTTTCTTGCCTGTTTTCAGGTCTCTGATAGCGGCATTTGCCTCTGAAAGAGAATATATAGTAATTGCTGGCTTCACAGCAATTTTTGAGGCAATCTGTAAAAACTCTGCAATATCCCTGCGGCTGACATTTGCGACTGATTTAATCTCTTTTTCAAGCCATAAATGCTGTTGATACTGGATGCAGGTAAGGCTATCTTTATCATAGGACTCCTTATTAATCGCATTTATAACAAGTCTACCACCTTTTTTCAAACTGCTAAGAGCAGAAATAACAGGTAGCCATGCCGGGGTTGTATCAATAGCAACATCAAGATATTCTGGTGGTTTATCGGTTACTCTTCCAGCCCACGACGCTCCAAGTTCGCATGCAAATTCCTGTTCCTCTTCTGAACGGCTAAAAACAAAGATTTTTGTATCAGGATATAAACAGCGGATAATCTGAATAACAATATGTCCTGACGCTCCAAAACCGTAAAGTCCAACAATATCAGCGTTCCGAATGCCTCCCAATCTAATGGAACGCCATCCAATTGAACCCGCGCACAAACATGGCGCAGCCTCATGATCTGAAAAATAATCGGGAATTGTGAATATAAAATCCTGGTGAGCAATCATATATTCGGCATAACCACCATTAACATCCCTTCCTGTGGCGACAAAAAAATCGCACAGGTTTTCATTGCCAGAAACACAATATTTACAGATGCCACAGGAACCAAAAATCCAACCAACACCAACCCTTTCGCCTTTTTTGAATCCTTGTACATTTCTGCCACAAGCGACGATTTTCCCAATAACCTGATGCCCTGGAATTACAGGATATCTGGGCGCAGGAACCCTGCCCTCTATTTCATCAAGGTCTGTTCTACAAACACCGCAAACGGAAATTTTAATAAGAACCTGATTTTCCTGCGGTTCTGGTAAAGAAACATCAACATGTTTTAATGGTTCCTGGTCTAAAACATCTACGGTTTTTTCAATTACCATTGCTTTCATTAATCTATCCTTTTATTCCTGGGCATCCTTGCCAGTGGCTATATCCCTTTCAAGGATTGGAACTCCTTTTGCTTTAAGATATGATTTTAAATCAGGGATAGAAATTATACCAAAATGAAACACGCTTGCGGCAAGGAGGATTGTTGCTCCTGCCTCAACGGCCTCATAGAAATCATTAAGATTTCCTGCGCCGCCAGAGGCAACGACCTCAGCAGAAACAGCATCTTTTATTGCTCTTATTATTGAAAGGTCATAACCAACCTTTGCGCCATCAGTTCTTTTGCTTGTTGGAAGAATAACAGAAACCCCGTAACTGTCAATTTCTTTTGCCCATTCAACAGCATCTTTTCCGGTCGGCCTGCCTCCTCCATCAACATAAACCTCATAGCCAGAAGGCATCTTGATATTACGGTCAACATCAATTGCGACAGTAATTTTCTCTGAGCCGAGCTGTTTGACTAACTCCTTTATCAGTTGAGGATTTTTAAAAGCAGCGGATGCAACTGAAATTTTGTCTGCGCCCGCCTCAATAACCTCTTCTGCTATTTTCATATCACAGATACCGCCTCCCACAGTAAAAGGAATATTAACAACCCTTGCAACATTTTTGACAACATCCAAAAGGATCTTTCTTCCTTCAATTGTCGCAGTAATATCAAGAAGTGCAATTTCATCTGCACCCTGTTTGCAATATGCAATCGCGCTTTCAACAGGGTCTGAAACATCTTGAATATTGATAAACCGAATGCCTTTTACAACCCTTCCATTTCGCATATCAAGACATGGCATAATCCGTACTGGCTTTTTCATCTATCCTCCTATATGTATATTTTCATAATTCCAGGTTGGGTAATTTATATTCCCATAAGAAAATAAACCGCAAAAATTGCCGAAGTTATATACATTAAAGGGTGAACCTTTTTGAACTGACCCTTTGCCATTTTTATAATAACATATGTGATAAATCCATAGCCAATACCATGGGATATAGAATAAGTAAAAGGCATTGAAATCATAATAATAAAAGCCGGAATTGCTGTTTCAATATCACCAAAATCTATCTGGGTTATACCCTGCATCATCAGAAATCCAATAATTACAAGAGCAGGCCCTGTTGCCTGAGAACCCACGATGGAAGCAAATGGCGCAAGAACGATGCTTAAAAGGAATAAAACCCCCACAACAATTGCTGTCACGCCGGTTCTTCCGCCTTCCATAATCCCTGCGGCTGACTCTATGTATGATGTATTAGAACTTGCGCCAAAAAACCCACCAAGCATTGCCGCTAATGCATCTATTGCAAGGATTGACTTAATCCTTTCAATTTTTCCCTCAGAATTAGCCAGTTGAGCTTGATAACCAATG
>CAZSTE010000103.1:0-4523 GCA_964609735.1 uncultured bacterium | reverse complement strand
ATAATCCTTGCTTTCATTTCACATGCGGATTTTTCAGTAAAGGTTATCGCTACAGATTTTTTTACCTTCTGACTAAAATTTCCGCTTTTTAAAATTTCTATAAACGACTCGGTTAACCTGCGGGTTTTTCCTGTGCCGGCAGAAGCATGAATTATTCTTACAGAAAATGGACATGTTTCAATCGTCGCTGATTCCTTCTTTCATCATACAAAATTGATTAAAAGGACATGAATAACAATTATTTTTTGGGCTGAATTGAAAATTCTGATTTTTCAAATCACTGCCAAGTTTTATAAGGTCTTCTTCAAAAATTTTAAGAAAATCCTCTGTAATCTGATTATAATATTTTTCATCATGGGTTTCTTCAAAATTAAAAGCCCATACAACTATACCAGGACATATTCCATCGTTTTTGTATTTAATCAAGCCATAAAGGGGAAGTTCAAGATTTGTCAGATCAAGACAATTACGGGACTCTGGATATTTTTTGTTAACTGCTGGAATCTTTCCGCTTTTATAATCAATTATTTCAACAAGGCCATCTTCTGTTTCTTCAACCCTATCAAATTTTCCAGTAATAGCCATATTTCCAATCCTAATGGCGTGTTTTGCCTCAACCTCAATAATCCTATGACCCTGATGTTTTTTGAGAAGATTTTCAAAAGCCTTAAACACATATGGCTTCCTCTTTTCAAGAAAAGCCCTGACTGCTGCCGGCAACACATAGCCATATTGGCTGGACATATTTTCCGGTTTTTCCAGAAATTCATTTACAAACCCGTAAAAACTATCATATTGCGCCTTTATTATTGATGAATCCTGAATTTTACCAATAAATTCGTAGGCTGATTTTTCAGCCGCCGTATGCAAAAGATTTCCCCAGAATTCAGGCCTTTCTTCAATAACCGGAGATTTGTAAGGTTCTATGTGTTCCACATACCTAAGATAAAATCTATACGGGCATTTTGAAAGGTCGTCAATCTGACTTACAGTAAAATTTAAGATATCGTTTTTCAAAAATCTTTCAAAGAATTTCTCATGGGAAACGCCGGATAAAAAGATGGTGATCCTTGACGATGTGACATATTCAGCAGAAACAGGATTCTCAGAAAGTCCATGCAACATAATTGACCTATTTTTTTGTCTGCCATTCATCCTAACAGGATATGTAAAAACAATTTTTTTGCCGGTTTTTTTCAATCGGTAAAGATCAAGCCGTTCTCTTGCAATTTTCAGCTCATAATCAGCCAAATTTAAATCTCTTTTCAATGCATCCGGCAGAAAAAATTCTTCTCTTTTGGCAGACATTGGAAGATTATCGTCGGTGGCTCCGCCAAAAAAAACAATCTTTGCCTCAACCCCCATAGAGTCAAGTACTCCCATTACCCTTACGCCCTTACCCCGGCTTTTTTCAACCTCGGTAAGATTAAGCGCGGATTTGAATATGTTTTTAAACATTGATAAATCTACAGATGTATCATCTGCCAGGTCATTAAAAATTCGCATAAGGCCGATGGCTCCTTCATTATCAAAACTTTTCCAACCAACAAGTTCCATGGATTGTTTAAAACAATCAACCCAGTTTGTTATGGACTGCGTTTTTTTACTACTCATTATCTTTCGCGCCTTTTCAATTCTTTTCCAATTTTTCCAGTTTCTGGACCAGGCCTGGGATGGAAAAAATCCAATAGCCTTAAATATTTCCCGGCTTGTCCTGGAAAATTGTTTCGTCTCCTGTGCATCAAAGGAAAAAAATGGACTGGTAAACATGGACATCAAACCTTCCCATGATGGATATGCAATCCATTCCATAAAAGAAACAAGCGCCACCATTGATGGATCCTGGCCTAAAACATAGCCAGGGGTCATACAAAATGGAATTTCAAGCCGGGTGAATATCCTTTGAACAAAAACCCTGTATGAAAGCATATCAGGAAACACAACAAGAAAATCCTCCCAGTTGAGGCAATGTTCCTTTGAAATTGTATCACGTATCATCTGACCTATTGCCTTAACCTCTTCATCAGGCGATGGAAAGCTGTAAAGAATTTCATGGGTTTTATCCTCATTTACGCTGACATATTCAACATTGTCAACAAGACGACGAAGAAAATTCAGATTTTCTTCCAGTATTAAGCTATTGGCATCATAATAAGCATTCTTATCAAACTGGTATGCCAAAATAACCCTTTTTGACCTGTCACAGATTTGTTTGATAAATGCGCGCTGGGATGGAATGAATTCAAGCATCCCCTCAATAAAAACTGTATCAAACCGGTAATCAGCAAGATATTCTGTGGCTATCTTATAAAGATCATCCTCATCAGCGAGATTGTTTTTTTCAAGAAATTCCTGATATTGTTCCATTATTTCAAGGGCAATGTCTATAACAGATTTATTGTCCTGGTATTTCCAGGGATATTCATCAACCTGTTTTCTCCATTGCAAAAAATCAAATTTTTCATGAGAAACCTTGAAATCCTTGATAAAAAGCCGAAGCAATGCCGCAAAACCAACAGGATTGATATTTTTCAATATGGATGCGCTGCTCAATTTAAGCAGGATTAATATCTGCTCAACAGAAGAAATCAATCTGTATCTTGTTTTTTCATTGACGATATCGCTGGCAAATGTCTTGAGAGAAAAACTGGCAGGTGGTATTATGGATTTTCCTGTTAAAATAGCCAGACGGGTTCTAAAATCATTGATACGGGTCTGCCTGGATGTTAAATGAATAACATGGGAAAAATCCACGGCGTCCTTGAAAAATTTTTCAATGATATATTCGGTGCGGTCTGCAAAAGAAAAAGGGAAAACCACAAGATATCTTTTATCCTGGTTATCTGTCAGCATACGATGATTATATCATATCAATAATTAATAATTGTCGAGAACCTACAGGAGGAATCGTCAGGACATAAAACCCTTTTCCTTGAAGCTTAAAAATGATTTTCTGCAAACGATAAGATGGTCAATAACATCTATTCCCATTATCAATCCCGCCTGTTTAAGGCGATTTGTAATATTTATGTCATCTTCTGAAGGGTTGGGATCTTCAGAAGGATGATTATGCGCAATGATAATCCTGCCGGCATGATGTTCTATCGCCAATTCAAAGGTTTCCCTTGGATGAACAACAGCTGATTCAAGCGTGCCCTTTGATATATCATCCATGGCAAGCAATCTATTGCGGAGATCAAGACAAAGCACAAAAAAATGTTCCTTTTTATAAGAAACCAGATGTCTTCTTATTATATGATACGCCACATCGGGAGAAGTTATTTTTGGTTTCTTGCTGATGGATGCAATCGCATTATTTTTCTCGTGTTCAATTCTTCTTGCTATTTCAAAGCACGCTTTTATCTGCGCTATTTTTGCGGGACCGATACCTTTCACCACATTTGTCAATTCTCCCACAGATGCCTCGCAAATATTTAAAAGCGAACCGAAACGCGATAAAAGAATCTGGCTTACAGTTGTAACAGACATGCCCTTAACCCCTTTACCAATAATAATTGCCAATAACTCCTGAGCAGAAAGAAATTCAGGCCCCAGATTTAATAATCTTTCTCGGGGCCTTTCATCAACAGGAAGATCAGACACTGTAAAAGGTTTTCTTCCTTTTTCCATAATTAGGAATCCGATTGTGATTGATTTGTCTCGTCAAATTCCTCTTCAAGAACCTGTTTTAATTGAACAAATTCATTTTCTGCTTTTTGAAGCTGGCCTCTGCAAAATTTGATTAAATCAACGCCTTCCTTGAATTTTTCAAGGCCCTCTTCGATATCAATATCCTTTTTGCTTAATTCTTCAACAATCCTTTCAAGCTTTTGAATGGCTGTTTTAAGTTTTTCTTTTTCCTTCAGCATTTTTCCTCCTGTGAGGATTCAGAACTTTTTTCTACCCTTGAAATTATATGGCCCTTGTAAGGTTTTATCACAAGACGGTCATTGACCTTTACCTGTCTGGCTTCTTTAATAACATGGCCTTGTTTGTCATATACAATGCTATATCCGCGACTAAGGATGGACTCCGGGTTTAATGAGCATAAACAGGCATCTGCAACATCCAGATACTTTTTATATTGGTCAAGGGATGTTTGAAAAATATTTATTGATTGTTCCTGCAACATTATCAAACGATGTTTTATCTCTTTCACATCAAGGCGCCAATCAGAAAAAAGGGTTAAAAATGTTTTTTCAATTGTTGTGTACGAATCAAATACATACTTTAAGCAACTGTGCATTTTTTCTGCGCAGTGGCATAGTGAAAAAGCATACATTTGAAGTGTATTTTCAAAGCAAAGAATCAGCTTTTCTTGATACGACTGAATGGTATCTGAAAAATCCTCAATTGTTTTTCCTGACTGGGAAACAATCTGTTCGCCAATCAAATTAAGCCTCATGATAAGTTGTTCTCTCTGGGTTCTGATAAAAGATGCCACAGCTGTTGGCGTGGAAAAACTTTTATCAGCGACAAAATCTGCAATGCTTATATCCTTTTCATGGCCGATTCCTGTGATA
>CAZSTE010000102.1:0-4576 GCA_964609735.1 uncultured bacterium | reverse complement strand
CTATGGTCTTAATAGCTAAACCAATCTGATAATTTTGATCATCCTTGCAGGCTGACAGGTCAAAAATAGTGTTTTCTTTTCCGCCAAATTCATTGTGCCCAATCTCTGTTTTGAAAATAAATTTTTCATAATATTTTTTAAAAATAAATGATTCTTGTTTTTCTTCAAGTTCCTCAAGCGTATTATAGATTCCATTAATCCCTATCGTATAATCCTGATTTGAAAATAAAAAACCCGATTTAAACAAGGTCGTATATTTTTTCCTATCAAATGGCCGATATGTTGGACCCGGCATTTCTTTTCTGCTATTTCTATAGCCGACATCAAATAAAATGTGATCGGTAAGTTGCTTTTCAAATGAAGCATCAATAATTCTTTTATTATCATTGGATCTAAACGAATCGTCATTTAATAATGATAGATGCATATTTGTTTCTTTATTTTTCACCAGTAAATCCGAAGATATCTGATTAAATTTACCTCCAATTAGAGAAAATTGAGAAAATATTTGTTGACCTTTTATTACTTCATCCGGACCTGACTGTTCTATGATTTGTCGCGATGAATTTGGGCTTTTGATCTCCGGAAAAGCGGGTTCTATCGGATACTGATAAAAAAATAATGGGGTTTTGTATAATGTTCTATCAAAACCTGTTATTATTTCCTCTGGAATTTCCATATCCTGGCAAAAACCAGTTATTGATAGGTATAAACAAAGAAATAACGCCACATTCAAACGTTTCATTTTTCCGATTTGATATTTGCGAGCGCCTCCTTTGCTTTTTGCGCCCAGATTGATTTTGGAAATGAAGCGATAATTTTTATATAGCAGGCCTGCGCGTCTTTTATTTTTGATTTTTTTAGATTGATTTCTCCAAGAAGATAAAGGGCTTCTGCAGCGAAAAGACTCTTTTTTTCAATGGTATTTAATATCTGTTCACTTGCTTCAAGATTTCCAGAAAGATATAAAAGTTTTGCTTTTAGGAAATTTATTTCTGGATTTCTTTTTGGATCGATATTTTTTATATATTTAACAGCCTCTTCTATCTCTCCCTTGTTAATAATTTCATTAAGGAATAAAAGGCCTTCTGTAAGAATAAAGGAATCGTCGGGATAATCCTTCCATATCTTGAGAAATATTTTTTTCATCCCAATATTATCGCTGTTTTTTTTATAAAAATTGTACATTTCTTTTAATACCTCAATGGGTATGGGATAATCGGAATTTTCCTCAAGAATGTTTCCCCATATATCCATTGATTTTGTTATTTGCCCGCTATTATAATAGGCTAGACCAGCGGCATATCTTACATCATAATTATTTTTATATTGCAGATATTCAGAGAAACATTGTATTGCTTTTTCATACTCTTTTTGATTAAGGTAGATATAGCCTATTTGCAATTTTGTATTAAGGGTAAGCTGGTCATTTTTTGAAAGATTGATAATCTGTTCATACCAAAAAATGGCTTCCTGTTTTTTATCGTCAAGCTCAGAAATTTTTCCAAGTTCCCAGAAACAACGAAGTAAAATATCCTCATTTTTTGTGTTATTGACAAGTTCTGTAAGAAGTTTTTTTGCGTCTTTGTACCTCAACATTTTTTTATAAACCAGCGAAAGTTGCAATTTTGCCCATTCTGCCTGACCGGATTTAGGAAATTTTTTTATAATTTTTGTGTAATAATTCTGACTCTCCTGATAGTTTTTAAGGTTAAAAAAACAATCCCCGATTTTTAATAATATCTCCGGTTCAATTTCCTGAGCTCCGAAGTAAGGCAAAACCTCAGTAAGTTTTCCCAGACATGATTCAAAATTGTTTTCTTCATACAATATAAGACCATCATAATATTTTATTTCCTGCTTAATTTCTGTGTCTGATAAAACCTGATCCATTTCATTAAGAAGATTCTTTGCTTTTTCAATCTCGTTTTCTTTTAAGGATTTTCCAATCTGATTCAAAAGCAGATGCCCGAGATTTTTTTCTATCTCGGAATTTTTTCCAAAATATGGAATTCCGCTGATGTATGTCTGCCAGGCATCATAGGGCATATTTAAAAGTATTTCCAGGTTTATCGTGTATATCCAGGCATCTTTTTTATATGATGAGTCGGGAAAATATTTTATGAGCTTCTCAAATTCTACTAGGGATTCTTGGTATCTACCAATCTTCAAAAGGTTAATGGCGTATAAAAAAACTGCGTAGTCGTTTTTTTGCGATTCTGGTTTCTGGAAATATTGATTTAGGAAATCCAGTGAAAGTTCATATAATCCTTCATTAAATGCAACAATAGCGCAGGTGAATGTATTATCGTCGTCAAGATTCTGGGGATAACCAACTATGGAAAAGAAAAAAATAGAAATCAGAAAAAAAAGTTTTTTTATTGTCACTGATTTAAGAAAAAGGGGGATGCAGCTACGCATCCCCCTGGGTGATTTTGGCTTACAGTTTTACCACGTTTGTGGCCTGGAGCCCTTTCTTACCCTGAACAACTTCAAACTCAACGGTGCAACCTTCTTCAAGGGTCTTATATCCATCTCCGGCAATTGCCGTGTAGTGGACAAAGACATCTTCACCGTTTTCTCGTTCAACAAAACCATATCCTTTGGCATTGTTGAACCACTTCACCTTCCCTTTCTCCTTCGCCATGCTTTCCTCCTGTTATCTCCGCAAATTCTTTAACCGTTATATCGGTTGTGCGAAGATTGTATTTTGTTTGAATGGAATTAATTGATAGATATCCCACGGACTATTCCCTATTTGGTTGAACCCGAAGATTTACCTTCTGGATGAAAATCCAAACTCATTGTACAACCCGCTAATCCAATTAAACAGATTATAGAAATTAAAATTAAAAATTTCTTCATTTAATATTAGTATATCATCTAAAAAAAATTTGTCAAATATACGCGTGTTAGAGATGCAACCAAGCTGTTGATGCAAGAAATATAAATATATTATATTCATCTTTCCCACCTTTCAATATAAAATGGAATTTTTGAAATCCTGTTAACAGGATTAATATTTTGTATCATAGAAATACAGAAGTATAATAAAAATAGAAACCTTTTATAAATAGAAAGGAGGATAACATTAAGGCGCTTATACTTGCCGGTGGTTTTGGAACACGTTTAAGACCATTTACATTAACCACGCCAAAATCATTCCTGCCTGTTGCAAACAGACCTCTTATTTATTACCAACTTTTTCTTTTTTCAATGTATGGAATAGATACAGCGATTTTTGCAGTTCGCCAACATTATAAAGGTTATACGGATATCCTTCAAACAGCAAAAAAAATGGGTATAAAGATATATTTTTCTTATGAGGAAAAAAACCTGGGCACAGCGGGCGGTATAAAAAATGCATATAGATTTTTAAAGGGAGAAAAAGATTTTTTTGTTCTTAATGGTGATATCCTGTCTGATTGTAATCTTGGTGAAATGTTGAAATTCCATAGGGAAAAATCCGCCTGTGCGACTATTGCCACGGTGAAAACAACAAATCCCCTATCCTTTGGTGTGATTGATGTTGCTGCCGATCAACGAATAAATACATTTACAGAAAAGCCGCAACAGCCCGTGTCACATATTATTAATGCCGGCATATATATTTTCCGCCCGGATATTTTTGATGAAATTACAGATAAACAAAAAGAGATATCCCTTGAAAAAGATATATTCCCATCCTTACTAAAAAAAGAAAAACAGATATACGCGTTTCTTCATAATGGCTATTGGACAGATATAGGTACCATAGAAACCTATAAAAAAGCAAATTTCGATGTAATAAAACTTGGATTTTATAAAACATCTTTTGACCTGGGGCTTTACCAAAATATCAATATTCAGGGCAATCTTATTGCAGGGAAAAATGTGATTTTTGGAGACAGGGTGGAAGTAAAAGGAAATGTCATTATTGGTGAGGGATCTTACATTGGTTCAAACACAGTTATTGAGGATTCAATTTTATTTAAAAACGTAATAATTGGAGAAAATTGCCATATTCCAAATAGTATCATAGGAAATTCTGTTATTATTGAATCCCATTGCATCGTTAGAAATTCTGCAATAGCAGATTCAAGCAGGTTGTGTCAATTTTCAAAACTTGTAGATATCCTCTAAATACACTTTATTTGTTGCGCTTGTAGCTCAATAGGATAGAGCGCTGGCCTCCGGAGCCAGAGGCTGTGGGTTCAACTCCCACCAAGCGCGTTCTTCTCTGGAAATTCAGAGATACTGGACAGATTATTTTGAAACAGGATAACCAGCAGATTCAAGTACCTCCTTTATTTTTTCTGTATTATCAAGTGTGCAACATACCCTGACCTTTTTTCTTCTGATATCAACATCAACCGATTGCACTCCATCAACAGAAGAAAGCACTTTCTTAATTGTCCGTGCGCAATTATTACAGGATATATCAGGAACATCAAACACAAAACAGTTTTTAAGTTTTCTTGTTATAAATTTTTGTTTGATTGAAATAATGCCATAATTTATAGCAAGGATTATTAATATAAATGACGAGATATATGAAACCACTGAAGAACCTTCGTGTCTGTGTGCCATTGCTGAA
>CAZSTE010000101.1:0-4602 GCA_964609735.1 uncultured bacterium | reverse complement strand
AAATAATATACGACAGGGGACATTTCAAGAATTCAAAAAAAACTTTTTGAGTAAATACAACCGAAAGGAGTAATGTTATGCCAAACGCAACGCAGGGTGTTTCGTTATTTCAGGCAATTCTGCCTCTTTTGCTTATTTTTTTGATTTTTTATTTTCTCTTAATTTTACCTCAACAAAGGAAAGAAAAACGGAGAAGAGAAATGCTTGATAATTTAAAAAAGGGAGATCGTGTTATCACTGTTGGTGGAATGATTGCTACTGTTGACGAAATTAAAGGAAAGGTTGTGAGTCTCAAGGTGGGCGATGCAAAGATGGATTTTGTGAAAAATGCAATTGCCCAAATATATCAGGAAGAAAAATAACTTATTATGATTGGGTATTTTGATGTGCGAAATGGTTGTGCCGGAGATATGATAGCCGGAGCTCTGGCTGGTTGCGTGAATATCCGTGAAATCAAAAAAATTCTTAACGATATTGATTTACCTTCTCCGTATTCCATTGAGATAAGGCAGGTTAAAAAAGACGCCGACTATTTTCATGATATAGAGGCAAACCAGTTTATTGTAAAGGTAAAAGGTAGGGAAAAAGCAAGGTCTTATAAGGAAATTGTTTCAATCTTTGAAAAAAGCAGATTGGCTTGTCATATAAAAGAAAAAATTCTTAATATCTTTTATATCCTTGCCGTTGCCGAGGGCACGATTCATAAAAAACCGCTTGAAAAATTACATTTTCATGCTGTTGGACAAACCGATGCCCTCGTTGAGATTGCATTTTCTGTAATTGCTCTTGACCTTCTTGGGATTAAAAAGGTTTTTGCTTCTCCTGTGGGGATTTCCTGCGCGGCGCCTGCCACAATGGAAATTGCACGCGGAATTCCTGTAAAAATTTGCAATATTCCATTTGAAATTACAACCCCAACAGGTATTTCAATTATTAAGGGTATTACTGATTCATATGATAATACGCCATTATTTTTTATTAAGCAATATTGTTATGGAACAGGTACAATCGTAATGGCAGATTTCCCTAATCTGTTGCAGTTTTCTTACGGCAGCGATATGCAGTATGGCACTGAAAAGATTGGAATTCTTGAAACCTCCATTGATGATATGAATCCTGTGATTTTTGATCATCTAATGAATGTTTTATACGCAGCAGGCGTTCTTGAGGTAAGTTTTTTTACAGGTATTACAAAAAAATCCAGGCCGATATTTTTAATCCGGATTTTATGCCGTCCTCATCAGCGAGGGGAAATTTCAGGAATTATTTTCAGGGAAACCACGACGCTCGGCATACGATATAGAGAAGAAGAAAGGATTGCTCTTAAAAGAAAGCTACAGAAAATAAAGACAGAATATGGGGATGTGGATATAAAAATTGGATATCTTTCGGGTCAGCCCGTGAATGTTATGCCCGAATATGAACAATGCAAAACAATCGCTATGAAGAAAAAGATTCCGTTGAAAAAGGTGATTGAAGAGATTTTGAAAATCTCATTAAAAGAAAAATATTAAAAAATAGGTTATAATAAACAGTATTCAAAACCAGAAACAACCTTTTTATTTTCAGGGAAAATCTGATAGAAAAACCCGGAGGGAACAAATGGTGGTAGGATTGTGGAAGATAGAATTCCATCTGCCATACGCACAAAATCTTAAGGAAAAAAGAAGCATTCTGCAATCAGTGGTTACGCGATCAAGAAATCGGTTTAATGTATCTATTGCAGAACTTGATTTCCAGGATAAGTGGCAAAGAAGTGTTGTGGGCGTGGCTTATATTAATTCAGATAAACAAACGGCAGGGGATGTTTTTACCTCAATACGCGAAATTCTTGAGGAAACAGGGAATGCGGTTGTTATAAAAGAAAATGTTAGTTTTTATTCACTTGAAGAATGAAATCTTGATAAAATGGAAAACGATAGATATCATCCGGAGAAAATAGAATCATACTGGTATGCGCAATGGGAAGAGACAGGGTGTTTTTATGTTGATAATTCCAAAGAAGCAAAACCTTATGTGATAGCAATTCCTCCGCCAAACGTTACTGGGCATCTTCATATTGGCCATGCATTGAACAACACAATTCAGGATATCCTTATCCGCTGGAAAAGGATGTCAGGATTTAATGCATTATGGGTTCCGGGTACTGACCATGCTGGAATTGCTACTCAAAATGTTGTTGAAAAGGAATTGATGAAAAAGGGATTATCCAGAGAAAAACTTGGAAGAGAGATATTTCTTAAAGAGGTGTGGTTGTGGCGTGAAAGATATGGTAATAGGATTATTGAACAGTTAAAACGGCTCGGCGCTTCTTGCGATTGGAGTCGGCTACGTTTCACCATGGATGAAAACTTTTCACGTGCTGTTCAGACGGCGTTTGTACGTTTATATGAAAAAGGTTTTATCTATAAGGGAACAAGAATTATTAACTGGTGTCCACGATGTACCACAGCGTTATCCGATGAAGAGGTTGAATACATAGAAGAAAATGGGCAGTTGTATTATTTAAAATATCCGTTTGAAGGGGAAAAAAAATTTATTGTTGTTGCTACAACAAGACCCGAAACAATGCTTGGAGATACGGCTGTTGCTATTCATCCTCAGGATGCAAGATATAAACATTTGATTGGGAAAAAGGTCCGTTTGCCATTTGTTGATAGATTGATACCGATTATTGCGGATGAACGAGTTGAAATGGAATTTGGAACTGGCGCTGTAAAGGTAACGCCTTCACATGATCCTCAGGACTATAATATTGCGAAAACCCACAATCTTCAATTTATCACTATCATGGATATAACAGGCAGGATGAATCAAAATGCCGGAGAATTTTCAGGGTTTGATAGATTTTCATGCAGGGAAGAAATAGTTTTGAAATTAAAAGAAAAAAAACTCATTGAAAGGATTGAACCATATACTCATAGGGTTGGGCATTGTTACCGTTGTGATACCGTTGTGGAACCATATCTTTCCCCACAATGGTTTGTGAAAATGAAGGATCTTGCATTGCCCGCAAAAAGGGTTGTAGATGACAAAGAACTTACATTTTATCCCGACCGATGGACAAAAATATATTTGCAATGGCTGAATAATATTCAGGATTGGTGTATCAGCCGTCAGATATGGTGGGGACATAGAATTCCCGTATGGTATTGTTCAAATGAAAAATGTCCGCCCATGGTTAGTGTGGGAGCACCAAAGAAGTGTTGTTGTTGTGGCGGTGATAATATTGTTCAAGACCCGGATGTTCTTGATACCTGGTTTTCCTCGTGGCTATGGCCATTTGCGATTTTTGGCTGGCCAGAAAAAACCAGAGATCTTGAAGTTTTTTATCCAACAGATACCCTTGTTACTGCTCAGGAAATTATTTTTTTCTGGGTGGCAAGAATGGTGATGGCTGGATTTGAATTTATGAAAGAAAAACCCTTTAGCTCTGTTTATATCAATGGAACGGTCCGTGATGAAACAGGAAGAAAAATGAGTAAATCGCTTGGCAATGCCATTGACCCGGTTGAAATTATTGATGAGGTTGGCGCGGATTCCTTAAGGTTTTCGTTGATTTCGTTAACATCCTTTGGACAGGATGTGTTTTTGCCCGATAAATTTTATTATAAGGGAAGAAATTTCCTTAATAAAATATGGAATTCGTTCAGGTATATTGAGATTCTTGTTGAAAAAAATCAGCCAGGCAAAATTTCTGTTTCTTCGGTAACAAAAAACACAGAAAAACTTGATTTGCCAGAGAAATGGATCCTTACACTTGGTGACCGGACAGTCAGTCAGGTCTCTAAATGTCTTGAGAATTTTAGATTTAATGAGGCCGCTGATTGTCTCTATGATTTTTTTTGGCATCAATACTGCGATTGGTATATTGAGATGTCAAAGATGTATCCTGAAAAAGACCCATATCTGATTTTGCATGTAATTCCTGTGGCATCCTACACGATGGCTAAAAGTTTGAAACTTTTACATCCTTTTATTCCATTTATTACAGAAGAGTTGTGGCATCGTTTGAAAAATTTTGCAGATATTGAGGATGATTTTATAACAAAAAGTTCCTGGCCAAAACCAGATTTATTTTCTTTTGAAAAAACAGTTGATATAATGGAAGAAATAAAAAAAATTATTATAGAAATCAGGGATATTAAAACAACATTTAGAATACCTATAAATCAGACCCTTGAAGCTGATTACGATGGTATTTCTTTGCTTGCGAATCAACAGTATAAAAGGTTGGTTGAATTTCTTGCGGGCGTGCAGTTTAAATCCTCCAAAGATATTTTACATGGTATATCTAATGGTAAAAGCGCCCGGCTTGTAAGGGCATGGGATACGGGATGGTTTTCCATAGCCGTCAATGGAATTATTGAAATTTCTGCAGAAAAAAAGAAATTATTGGCCCATAAGGAAAAGATTATAAAAATTTTTCAGGAAAACACAAGAAAACTTGCAAATAATAACTTTTTGACACATGCACCGGTAGGGGTGATAGAAAAAACAAAAAAACTTTGTGATGAGCTTGAAGCAGAACTAAATAAAATTGAAAAAAATCTTGGGCTTTTGGATGGTGTTAAAAACAACTGAAATGTTTTATATGCCGGA
>CAZSTE010000100.1:0-4603 GCA_964609735.1 uncultured bacterium | reverse complement strand
CATCCTGCCTGATTTGAAAATTCTTTTAGAAATATATATTTCCCCCAGGTATCCAGTTTTTCCAATGCTTCAGTAAGCTTAGCTCCTTCTCTTTCTATTCCCACATTTTTCCAGGTTAAACTTTTTATTGATTTTTGCAGGTCAAGCACATCAATAAAAAGCCCTTTTTGCTGATTGATATGATATTTTCCCAGTACAAACAAGTTTTTTTTCTTGCTGGATATTATAAAATCTTTCGCCTTTTCTCCGGCCCTTGCGCCAAAAACAAGACCCTCCAGAAGGGAGTTTGAGGCAAGCCTGTTTGCACCATGAAGTCCTGTGCAGGCAACCTCTCCACAGGCAAAAAGGCCGGGCAGATTTGTCTGTCCAGAATTATCTGTTATAATCCCTCCCATTGCATAATGGGCGCATGGCCTCACAGGAATAAGATTTTTTGTTATATCTATGCCATAATCAAGACAAAATCCATAAATGCCTGGGAATCTTTTTCTCACAAATCCCGGCTTTAGATTACCTAAATCCAGATAAACGCAGTTTGAATTTGTCCTTCTCATCTCCTGAACAATTGCTCTTGAAACAACATCCCGCGGCGCAAGCTCCATATCAGGATGATAATGCTTCATAAATCGTTCGCGATGACAATTTACCAGAATTCCTCCTTCGCCCCTTGCTGATTCAGAAATTAAAAAACGCGGGACGCCCGCCATATAAAGGGTTGTTGGATGGAACTGGTAAAATTCCATATCCCCAAGCACGACACCCTTTCTAAATGCCGCCGCTTGAACATCTCCGGTAATTGAAGCAGGATTCGTTGTCTCTTGAAAAATCTGTCCAAAACCGCCAGAAGCGGCAATTGTAGCCTTTGCCTGGATAAAAACCATGCTGCCATGTACCACATCGTAAAATATAGCGCCCCTGATATTTTGGCCGTCACATACAAAATCAATCAGAAAATAACCTGTTTGTACTTGAATTTCCGGTATTGAACCTACCTTTGTCAAAAGGGTATCAACAATCTCTTTTCCTGTTGCATCTCCTCTGGCATGAAGAATGCGAGGAAGTGAATGACCCGCTTCTTTTGTAAGATCGTATTGCCGACCTTTTTTGTCAAAGTGGCAACCCCAATTGATTAGTTCTTTTACCCTTTCAATCCCTTCGCCAACAACAATATTCACTGCCTCAACATCATTGATACCGCCACCAACCGCGATGGTATCATTAAAATGAAGATTCGGACTATCATCAGGATGCATGGCAACAGCCACACCGCCCTGCGCATTGTAGGTACCACTATCATAAAGATGATTTTTACAGGTAATCAACACACGAAAACCCGCCAGTTCTATTGCGGCTCTAAGACCTGCGATGCCACTGCCAACAATAAGACAGTCAACATTTTCAGAAGGAATATACGCAGGGTCTATTGATATTAAATAATCAGGGATCATTTTTTGACATGCGAGGTAAGCTGAGCCAATTTCTCCTGCCAGAATGCCTTTTCTTTATTGCTTGCATGGTCAATAATAAGAATACCATCAAGGTGTTCTATCTCATGAATAAAACACCGCGCCAGCAGTAATCCTGCTTTGATTTCAATCTGTTTACCTGCGGCTGTAAAACCCTTTATAACAACTGATTTCGGCCGACTTATGGAAAAAAAAATCTCCGGAAAGCTTAAACAGCCTTCCATGTCAATTTCTTCATCTGTGTCTGTGTATATGATTTCAGGATTGGCAATTTTGAAAAAGTGTTTTTTATCCTGGTCAAAGGCAATAAAGGCACGAAGCCCAACACCAATCTGCGGTGCCGCAAGACCCAGTCCGCCGCTTTTTACAAGTGTTTGTTCAAGATTCCTAAACAGATCCTGCGTCTTTTTCCCAAAATCTGTAATCGGACTTGATTTTTCCCTCAAAATGGCTGAGCCATATTTTTTTATTTTTTTGACAGGCATATTGTTAAAAACCTATTTTTTTTATGGTTTCATCCATAATCTTCATCGCGCAGTATTTGCCGCACATATTACATACCTTGTCAGGATGAGCCTGTTGGGAAGATCTGATTTTTTTAAACCTAACCGGATTAATAGAAAGGTGCTCCTGTTGCTGCCAGTCACGTTTATATCGGACCTGCGCCATTTTATTATCCCATTGCTGTGCCTGGATGTTTCCACGGCCGATATCTGCCGCATGCGCTGCAATTCTTGCGGCAACAACACCTTCCTCAACATCTTCAATTCCAGGCAAAGCAAGATGTTCATTTGGCGTCACATAGCATAAAAAATCTGCGCCTGCCAAACCGGCAATCGCACCACCGATTGCCGATGTTATATGATCGTATCCGGCTGCAACATCGGTAACAATTGGCCCAAGTAGATACAGCGGGGCTCCATAACATAGTTTTTTTGCAAGATGAACATTTGAAACAATCTGGTTAATAGGAACATGGCCCGGCCCTTCAATAATCAATTGAACACCTGCATCCTGAGCCTTTTCAACACACCCAGCCAGTGTTAAAAGCTCCATCAGCTGAAGACTATCTGTTGCATCAGCAAGACATCCAGGACGCAATCCATCGCCAAGGCTTAGAATAATGTCATATCTGCGGGCAATTTCAAGAAGACGGTCAAATTGCGCATAAAGAGGGTTTTCCTTCCCTGTTAATGCCATCCAGCTTACAATAAATGCTCCGCCGCGGCTTACCACGCCTGTTTTTCTTGTTTTTTTCTTCAGCATTTCAAGACAAGCACGGGTTACCCCACAATGAACAGTCATAAAAGAAACACCATCCCTTGCATGCCTTTCAATAACCTCAAAAATATCATCTTCTTTCAGATGCTCAATTGTTCCATGCTTTTCTATGGCCTCCACAACTGCCTGATATATAGGAACAGATCCAACAGGAACACTGCTGGCATTAACGATTTCTTTTCTTATCCTATCAAGGTTTCCTCCTGTGCTCAAATCCATAACCGTATCTGTTTTAAGCTCGCAGGCCCTTTTTAATTTTTTACGTTCAAGGGATATATCAAAGATATCAGGGGATGTCCCAATGTTTGTATTTACTTTTATTGCAAGGTTTTCACCTATACCAAGCACTGATTTTTTATGTTTTAAAACAACGCACCTGCCCTGGGCAATGGAAACTGCAAGCCTTTCTGCATCAAGGTTTTCTTGTTGAGCCAGTTTTCTTACAGCCTGGGTGATAATACCCTTTTTCGCTTGTTGTTTTTCAGGTATCATTTAATCCTATTTGTTAAAATCGCATCTGTAGATGCGCTGGTAACAAGCATTCTATACCTGGCAAGAACGCCTGAAACCTCTTTTTCTGGATGCGTTATTGTTGACAGACGTTTGAAAATCTCCTGGTCTGAAAGATGTATATTTAGTTTTCTCTCTGGAATATTTATTTCAATAATATCGCCATTTTCAACACATGCAATCGGCCCAGATAATGCAGCCTCGGGACTGACATGTCCAATACAAGCGCCCCTTGTCCCGCCTGAGAATCTTCCATCTGTAAGAAGCGCTACATCTTCTCCAAGGCCCATGCCTGATATGGCTGAGGTTACAGCAAGCATTTCCCTCATGCCAGGTCCACCTTTTGGTCCCTCATAACGAATCACCACAATATCGCCTTTTTTTATTTTTCCTTCTAAAACAGCAGAAAGACATTTTTCTTCTCCATCAAAAACCCGCGCAGGCCCTTTATGAACCATCATTTTACTTACAACTGCTGATTGTTTAACCACAGCCCCATCAGGTGCAAGATTTCCTTTAAGCACTGCTATTCCACCCTCTTTTGCATATGGATTTGATATTGTCCTTATAACAGAGGTATCAAGATTTTTTGCATTTTCAGCAATCTGTCCGATGGTTTGTCCTGAAACGGTTATTTGTTCAGGATTAAGCAGGCCTGCATCATAAAGTTGTTTCAAAACCGCTGGAATACCACCAGCTCTATGAAGGTCTTCCATATGATGAGAACCAGCCGGTGAAACCCTACAAAGATTTGGAACATTTCTGCTTATTCTGTCAAATATTTCAAGAGAAAGTTCAATTCCGGCTTCATTGGCAATGGCAGGTAGATGTAAAACTGTGTTTGTGGAAGCGCCTATTGCCATATCAACAGCAATTGCATTTTCAAAGGATTTTGACGTAATGATATCGCCGATATTAATTGAATTTTTTACCAGTCCCATTATCCGCATGCCCGCCTTTTTCGCAAGATGTATCCTGGCCGAGGTCACAGCAGGTATTGTTCCATTTTGTGGCAGGGCTATCCCAAGCACCTCAGAAAGGCAGTTCATTGAATTTGCTGTAAACATTCCTGAACAGGAACCACAGGTGGGACAGGCATATTGTTCAAGTTGCGCAAGATCATTTTCAGTCATCTCTCCTGATGAAACCTTGCCCACTGCCTCGCATACTGATATATAATCAACATTGCCCAAACCCGGCACGTATCCTGCAAGCATTGGACCTCCGCTGATAAGGATGGAAGGCAGGTTTAATCTCAATGCCGCCATTATCATGCCAGGAATGATTTTGTCGCAGTTTGGGATTAAGACAAGCCCATCAAATCCATGAGCCATCGCCATTATCTC
>CAZSTE010000099.1:0-4613 GCA_964609735.1 uncultured bacterium | reverse complement strand
ATGTGATTTCTTTAAAATTTCAGCCATAATAATTAGTGATATATAAGAGATATCACATGTTTCAAACAAAAATCTTTTATCCTCTTGCATATCTCTATTATAGGAAAGCACCAATCCTTTTGTAAGGGAGAAAATTCCAGTAAGGTTGGCGATAACAGTGGAAGTTTTTCCTCTTATAAGTTCCAGAACATCCGGATTTTTTTTCTGAGGCATAATACTGGAACCTGTACAAAACTCATCAGGCAACTCAACAAATCCCACAAGAGAGGAATTCCAAAATATTAACTCTTCTGACATTCTTGAAAGGTGAACCATTAAGATACCGAGATGAGAAATTGTTTCAAGAATAAAATCCCTATCACTGACAGCATCAATGCTATTGGAAAAAACCCTGCTAAATCCAAGTTTTTTTGCGGTATATTGCGTGTCAATCCCAAAAGAGGTTCCAGCACAAGCGCAGGCACCGAGAGGGGAAACATCAATACGATTAAGTGCGTCTGATATTCTTTCTTTATCCCTTTCAAACATTGAAATATACGCCATCAGATGATGTGAAAAAAGCACCGGCTGCGCCGGCTGAAAATGGGTCATCTCAGGCATGCAAAAACCAAAATTTTTTTCTGCGTTGTTCAAAAGCGTCTTCTGAAGAAGCCTGATTTTATCCATTATTTCAGGTAGCATCTGTTTAAGGTAAAGTTTTTCATCAAGAACAATCTGGTCATTCCTTGACCTGGCTGTGTGAAGTTTACCGCCGGTTTCTCCAATTATTTCAACAAGCCGTCGCTCCACCGCTGTATGAATATCTTCATCCTCTTGCTTGAAAATAAAAATTCCTTTCTGAACCTCGGCTTGTATTTTTTTTAGCCCCGAGATTATCTGTTGGCCTTCTCTTCTGGTGATAATTTTCTGTCTTACAAGCATCTCAGCATGAACAATGCTGCCACTTATATCAAACAAAATAAGGTTGCTATCAATGGAAAATGTCAATCTTTTAGCGAGGTGATGCAAGGTGCCTTTTAATCGACCAGTCCACAGGTAATCCACTTCAACTCCAGGTTAAGTGATTAACACTTTTTATAATTCTATCAAAAGTATTATAATAATGCAATTACAAAAACAAAAGGAATTTATTATGGGGAAAAAACTGGTCATAGTAGAATCACCGACAAAAGCGAAAACAATAAAGTATATTCTTGGTTCAGAATATATAGTTACTTCAACCCTTGGACATATTCGCGACCTTCCAGAACATACGTTTGGCGTGGACCTTGAAACATTTACCCCAGCGTATGAGATACTGCCGGGTAAGAAAAAAATTGTGGCATATCTTAAAAAATTGGTGGGTCAATCTGATTCTATTTTTCTTGCCACAGATGAAGATAGAGAAGGCGAAGCAATTGCCTGGCACACAGCAACTGTTCTTGATAAAGATATCAATGAGGTAAAAAGAGTTGCCTTTCATGAAATAACAAAAGACGCCGTTGTTAAATCATTTAAAAATCCAAGAACAATCGATATGAATCTTGTTTCAGCTCAACAAGCCAGAAGAATTCTTGATAGAATTGTTGGTTATAGCATTAGCCCATTATTGGGTAAAAATCTTTCTGCTGGAAGGGTGCAATCTGTCGCCCTTCAAATGATTGTTATAAGAGAAAAGGAAATTCAAAACTTTATTCCAGAACCGTACTGGACAATCTATATAATTGTGGAACACACAAACAAACAGTTTAAAATGAAGATGGTTTCCATTAATGGAGAAAAAATAGGTCAGCAGGGATTAAAAAACAAAGAGCAGGTGAAAAAACATATCAATGCACTTAAAAACAGAGATATTGTAATCAAAAGCGTGGATAAAACAATTAAAAACATAAGACCATATCCTCCTTTTACAACAAGTTCACTTCAACAAGAAGCTTCAATCAAACTCGGTTTTAACTCATCAAAAACCATGCTAATAGCGCAAAAATTATATGAGGGATTACCTCTTGAGAAAAAAAGACCTGTGGGTTTAATTACATATATGAGAACAGATTCGCCGTCTGTTTCAAAAATCGCACAAAATCAGGCGGCAAGATTTATCAATGAAAATTTTGGTTCTCAATATCTTCCTGCAAAACCGCCATATTATATAGCACGTTTGTCAAGTGCTCAGGAAGCCCATGAAGCCATACGACCAACCCATATAGATATTCCTCCTGAACAAATAAAAAAATATCTAAACAGGGATTATTATGCTGTTTACAAATTAATATGGGATAGATTTATTGCCAGTCAGATGACGCCGGCAAAGGTAGAAACAATAACTATTGTCGCGGATGCCGGTGAATATACCTTTGAAGCATTCAAATCAAATAGGATTTTTGATGGTTTTACAATGATATGGCCCATAAAAACAGATGAAGGAGAAAAAAACATACCTCCGGATATCACCGCTACAGATAGAATTAAACTTGTTGATATTATTTCTGAAGAAGAAAAAACAAAACCGCCTGCAAGATATACTGAAGCATCCCTTATCAAAACCCTTGAAAAATTTGGCATTGGCAGGCCGTCCACCTATGCCCCTATTATAAGTACCCTATTTAAACGTAAATATATAAGAAAAAACGGCAAATCTTTTATACCTGAAAAACTTGGAATTATGGTATCAGAGATGCTTTCACGATATTTTTCAGATATTATTAATGTTCAGTTTACCGCAAAAATGGAAAAGGAGCTTGATGAAATTGCGGAAGGGGAAAAAAATTGGATAGAACTGCTTAAAAATTTTTATAAAAGGTTTAAAATATATCTTGATAAAGCAACATCAGAGGCGAATTTCAAAATTGCAGATTCAATAGAACAACAAAAAAACATCCCGGAACCCATGGGCAAAAATTGCCCAAAATGTGGAAAACCGCTTGTAATCAGAACCAGCCGATATGGCAAATTTATCGGTTGTACAGGTTTTCCAAAATGCCGGTACATAGAAAAAATTGAAAAATGATTATTATTCCTGCGATTGACCTTAAAAAAAGCAAGGTGGTACGTCTTCATAAAGGCAGATTTGAATATATAACCTCCTATCAGGTTGATCCCGAAGAAATCTTAAAAGATTTTATATTAAAAGGTACCCGCAGAATTCATATAGTTTCCCTGCTTGGGGCGAAGGACGGAGAAATACCCCAGGAAGACCTAAAAACCATTGAAGATATGGTTAAAATCAAAAATATTATTGCCCCTGATAAATGTAAAATCCAGATAGGGGGAGGATTAAGAAAAATACAGGCAATAAACAGATTATTTGATATAGGTGTGGATTATGTAATTATAGGAACAGCCATTATCCTTTCACAATTGCTTGAATTGAACTTTTCCTTAGGAGATATTGCAAAAGCCTATAATTTTGCAGACAAAAAATTTAGTGCCGAAAAGGAAATACCGGAACCAGACCTTATAGATAGAATAAACGCAGAAATAAAAAAAAGAATTATTATTAGCATAGATGTCTCGCGCACTTCAATTGCTCTAAGCGGATGGTTTGTAACAATCCCTGTGGAACCGGCCTATGTCATAAAAAAACTTGTTGAAAAAGGATTTTCAAGATTTATCATTACCGATACAGCAAAAGATGGCACACTTTCTGGCATAAACATAGAATTATTTTCACAGATAATAAATAAAACCATAGAACTAATAGGAAAAAAGGATGATATAGAATTTATTATTGGAGGTGGCATCACCACGTATAAGGATATGGAGGAAATCGCTGAATCAAAGATGCCGATTTTTGGTGTTGTGATTGGGAAAGCGCTCTATGAGCAAAAACTTCAACTGCATACCCTTATCAAAAATTTTCAACGCCCATGACAGGATATTGCAAAAATATGGTATTTGTAGGTTTTCTGTTCACAATGTTTGCATCACATCTTTTATGCGCACCCGCAGAGGTTGAACCTATAAATAATGAATATTACTTACCAAAAGTAATGGAACTCATCTCCGAAGCTGAAACATCAATAAAAATTATTATGTACACAATAACATGGTATCATAACTATCCGGATAGCGCATCAAATAAACTTGTTACATACCTTGCAGAAGCTGCAAAAAGAAAGGTTAAGGTTACAGTAATCCTTAATCAGGATAGCAATGAAAATAAGAATAAAGTGGTCGGTGAAAAACTGAAAAAAGCAGGAGTAAACGTGCTCTATGACCCTGTGGAACAAACCACCCATGCAAAACTTATCATTGTGGATGATAGATTTGTTGTTGTGGGAAGTTTTAACTGGTCTTATTATAGTCTTGAAAAAAACAATGAAACGGCTGTGGTGATTGATTCTAAAGAAATTGCCCAACAATATGCAAGATATTTTGAAAACATTGCTGTAAGAAGTTCTCCCAAATCATCACATTAAAGATTGTTTGTATCCTTGAGAACCTTGTACTTAAAACTGTCAACAAGGGCCTGCCAGGATGCCTCTATAATATTTTCGGACAATCCAATTGTACCCCATGTACTATTTGCATCCATTGATTCAATAAGCACCCGTGTTATGGCTGCTGTCGCCTTTTCTGGATGAAGGATTCTTACCTTATAATCAGTAAGCTTAAACCCGGAAAAGGATGGATAA
>CAZSTE010000098.1:0-4667 GCA_964609735.1 uncultured bacterium | reverse complement strand
TTGTTGTTGGCGCATTATTGGCATTGGGACAAACAGGATTAAAAAGGCTGCTTGCCTATTCTTCAATAAGCCAGGTTGGTTATATAATTTTGGGAATTGGCATTGGAACGCCTCTTGGTGTTATTGGCGGCTTGCTTCATCTATTCAACCACGCAATTTTTAAGACATTGCTTTTTTTGAATGCCGGCGCCGTTGAATATGTCTGCGGCACCGATGATAGCCGGAACCTAGGCGGATTAGGGAAAAATATGCCTTTTACCTCAACCACCAATATTGTTGGCTTGCTTTCCGCTGCCGGACTTCCGCCATTAAACGGTTTCTGGAGTAAACTTATTATTGTGATTGCGCTTTTAAAGGCAAATATGTTTTTATACGCGTTTATTGCAATCCTTGCCAGTGTTCTTACATTGTGGTATCTGCTTTTAATTCAGCGAAGGGTATTTTTTGGAAAACTGAAGGAATGTTTCAAGGAAATTACAGAGGTTCCATTCTGGATGAATTTATCAATGGTCGGGCTTGCGCTTATATGCGTATGGGTGGGCGTTTCTTTTGCGCCTGTTATAATCAAATGGATTATACCTGCCGCAGGGGCTTTGATAAAACCTTTTGCCGGCTCTATTTGCGGTTTTTTTATAGGAGGTTAACATCTAATGGATATCGTGCTTCTATTGGGTTTGATAATGTGTGTCGGCGGCGCCGTGTTAATTAGGGATATGTTAAAAGCAGCCATAAGTTTATTGATATCAAGTATAATTCTGGGTGTTATTTTTTTCACATTGCATGCTGGCTATGCAGGCGTGTTTGAAATATCGGTGGTGGCTGGATTGATTATGGTTCTTTTTATTATGACAATATCATTGCTTGGAGAAAATGTTGATATAAAAGAACCCGCAATTCCGCTGGCAGTTTTTATTGTTTTATTTTTTGGTTTTTCAGCCATTATAATACCAAAAATTTTATGTTTGCCCCAGGTTCCTGATAAATTGCTGCCGGTTGAGCCATTGAAAATCGGCGAGGTCTTGTGGATACATAGAACATTTGATATCATAGGCCAGATTGCCGCTATTTTTGCGGGTGTTTTTGTTTTGTTTGCGGTTGTTAATGGAAGAGGAAAACATGGTAAATAATGCGCTTCATTATGGATGGATGTACACCTATACTGTTTTTGCAATGCTGTTTATTGGTTTTTATTGCATTTTTACAAGACGAAGTATGATAAGGCTTCTTATCGGAATTGAGATAATTTCAAAGGCCATCTGTCTTTTTATTATTTCTGGTTCTTATCCAACAAATATAATCACGGCACAGGCGCTTGTTATAACCGTGATTGTTATTGAGGTTTGTGTAATGGCTGTTGGATTGGGGCTTGTTATCAGGGCTTACAGACATTCAAAAAGTATTGATATAAGAGATTTTTCTAATCTTAAGGGTTAACAAATGGAAAAAATTGACATCCTGCTTTGTCCACCTGTTGCTTTTTTGATTTTTCTTGTCGCTATTGTTGTTTTTTATATTTTAATAGGCAGAATTTCTCCAAAATCAGATAAAAACAAGGATAAAATATCAACATATGCCTGTGGAGAAGATATGCCTGGTTTTAAATTCCAGTTTGGATATTCCTTATTTTTTATATTTGCGCTTTTTTTTACCATGATGCATGTTGCCACGCTGGTTATTGCGACACTTCCGGCAAAAACCCCGCAGGTTTATTTTGGATTTTTTTATCTTGCGACAATTTTTCTTTCTGTGTTAGGACTTATTATGTACAGAAATGATCCAGAAAATCAATTTGTTGATAAGGATGAAGAAAATGATTGAAAAAATTATTAAATGGTCCAGAATAAAATCTCCATGGATACTTCATTTAAATACAGGAGCCTGCAATGCCTGTGATATTGAGATTGTTGACGCTCTTACTCCAAGATTTGATGTTGAAAGATTTGGAATTCTTTTGAAGGCAACCCCCAGACATGCAGACGTTATTGTGTGTACAGGTCCTGCAACAAGGCAGATGAAGGATAGGATTATCAGAATTTATGAACAAACGCCAGATCCAAAATTTGTTATGGCTGTTGGAGCATGTGCAATGTCTGGTTGCGTGTACCGGGGCGCATATAATATTATAGGCGGGATTGACCAGTTAATCCCTGTTGATATCTATGTGCCGGGATGTCCTCCAAGGCCTGATGCAATTATTGACGGTGTTGTAAAATTATTAAACAAACTGGAAAAAACAAAATGAGCCAGAATATTTTGGATAAAATCAAAGAATTGCTTGGAGAAATGATTGATGAAATAAAAAAGCCGGCAGAAAGAAGAATTTTTCTTTCTGTTTCTGTTGATAATCTTACGGAAGCGATAAAAAAAATTCGCGATGAACTCGGTTTTTATCATCTTTCAACCATTTCAGGCGTTGATACAGTCAACGATTTTGAAATACTTTATCATTTTGCAAATAATCAGGTTGTATTAACATTGAGGGTTAAAGTCCAGAAGGAAAATCCAGAAATTCCTTCCATCTGTGGGCTTATTCCAGGTGCGATTCTTTATGAAAGAGAAATTCAGGATATTCTTGGAATCAGGGTAAAAAATATTCCTGATTCAAGGCCGCTTATTCTCCCTGATAATTGGCCAGCAGGAAATTATCCTTTGAGAAAGGATTGGCAATACCAGGTGCCGGAAGAAAAAATTCCAGGAGAAAAAAAGTGAAACGAATAAAAATACCTATTGGTCCTCAACATCCCGCGTTAAAAGAACCAATCAGTTTAAGAATGACAATTGAAGGCGAGATTATTAAGGATGTTGATGTAAGGCTTGGTTATAATCATAGAGGCATAGAAAAACTTGCTGAGAGCAAAACCTATATTCAAAATATCTATCTAATGGAGAGAATATGCGGAATATGTTCGCATTCCCATACAACCTGTTATGTGCAGGGTGTTGAGACACTTTGTGAGATTGAACCTCCTAAAAGGGCTTTGTATTTAAGAACGCTTGTTTCTGAACTTGAAAGAATCCATAGTCATCTTTTGTGGCTGGGTATTGCTGCTCATGAAGCAGGGTTTGATTCGCTTTTTATGTATACATGGAGAGACAGAGAGGTTGTAATGGATATTCTTGAACTCATTTCAGGAAACAGGGTTCACTATGCAATAAATACCATTGGGGGGGTAAGAAGGGATATTGATGATGTCGGGAAAGATAAGATTATGGAGGGGATAGAATTCCTGAAAAAAAGAACCCAATATTACACAAATTTAGGCACCACAGAGCCAACATTTGTTGCAAGAATCGCCGGGGTGGGAATTCTGCCCAAAGAAACCGCAATTTCGCTTTGCGCGGTTGGACCAACATTACGGGCATCAGGTGTTGCCAGTGATGTTCGGAAAGACGATCCGTACGCTATATATTCCCAATTGCCATTTGATCTGTGTGTTTCTGATACATGCGATGTTCTTGGCAGGGTTGTGGTAAGGGTTAAGGAACTTGTTGAATCATACAAAATAGTGGAGTTTATTATAAAAAATCTTCCTTCAGGAGATATTAAGGTAAGGGCTCCCCGAAGGGTTAAGGAAGGCGAGGTTGTGAGTAGATACGAGGCGCCGAGGGGTGAAAATTTTCATTATATTAAAAGCAATGGAACAGATAAACCAGAAAGGATAAAGGTGCGTGCTCCAACGCTTGCCAATTATCCGGCAACCATAGAAATGTTAAAAAATGGTTATATTGCCGATATTCCGTTAATTTTTGCTGCGATAGACCCGTGTATATGTTGCGCTGAAAGATTTGTTGAGCTTGCAGACAACAAGGGATGCAAAAACATTATCACAATGAACGAAATTAAACAAACATACCATTCAGATTGCAAAAATAAGGATTATATATGGCCGCTGTAAAAACATTTATATATCTTTTTGTATATCCGGGCGTTTTATTTTTATTTATTTATTCAATATTCTGTGAGTGGTTTGACAGAAAACTATATGCCCGATTCCAGAATAGAATCGGCCCTGCCTATACAGGAGTTGCCGGTATTCTTCAGCCTGTTGCTGATTTTTTCAAACTGCTTTTTAAACAGGATATTGTTCCTGAAAAGGCAGACCATATTATTTTTTCAGCTCTGCCTGTTATTGGGCTTGCCGTTGTTATTACAGCAGGGTTATACCTACCTTTATGGCATTATAGCGTTGATGAAGTCGCGTTTAATTCTTTTCAGGGAGACATTATCGTTATTCTTTATCTTCTTACACTGCCAGCATTGATATTTTTTCTTTCAGGCTGGCATTCAACAAATCCTTTTTCTACAATTGGCGGGGTAAGGGCATTAACAATGCTTTTTGGATATGAGGTTCCATTTTTTCTTGCTGTATTAAGTCCGGCAATTGTTGCGGATTCATGGCGACTCGCAGAAATTTCATATTTTTATCAACGCTTTCCATACCTTCTGATTTTTCAGATTATTGGTTTTTTTGTTGCGGTGGTTGCATTGCAGGCAAAACTTGAACGAACCCCCTTTGATATTCCTGATGCTGAAACAGAAATTGTTGGAGGCACATTTACAGAATATTCCGGGAAAAAACTCGCATTTTTTAGGCTGATGATAGATATTGAAATGGTTATCGGCAGCGGATTGATTGCCACTGTTTTATGGCCGGTTTTTCTGGCGG
>CAZSTE010000097.1:0-4686 GCA_964609735.1 uncultured bacterium | reverse complement strand
CAATTCTTTCAGGGATATCCTGAAGTGTTTTAAATTTCTCTTTTTCAATCTCTATAAGTTTTTCAATGGTTTTTTGGTGTTTTTCAATATCCGGTTTTTTATATCCGGCTTTTTCAAGAAAAGGCATAGATAATGTCATAAGTTCTTGTGCGGGTTTCATTTTCATATACTGACTGTTCATCCACAGCAGTTTCGCTGGATCAAATACCGCATTGGATTTATTACAGGCTTCAATAGAAAATTCTTTAATTAGTTCCTGCTTTGAAAATATTTCCTGGTTGTCCTTGCTGCTCCAGCCAAGAAGCGCTAAATAATTAAACATTGCATCTGAAAGAAATCCTTTTTCTCTGTAATCGCGAAGGCTGGTTGCGCCATGTCTTTTGCTTAATCGTGTTCTATCAGGCCCCAGCGTCATAGACATATGAGCAAATTTTGGTGGTAATTGATTGAGGGCTTCAAATATAATAATATGTTTTGGCGTGTTTGAAAGATGGTCTTCGCCCCGGATTACATGGGTAATTTTCATCAAGAAATCATCAATGACCACGGCAAAATGAAATGTGGGGATGTTATTTGATTTCATAATAACAAAATCATTTAAAGACCCTGCTTCAAATGTAACTGTTTCTCTAATAATGTCTTCCACAACAATGTCTTTGTCAGGAACCCTGAATCGCAAAACAGGTTTCCTTCCTTCTGATTGAAAATGAGAAATCTGTTTCTGCGTAAGATTCCTGCAATAATTATCATAGCCCTGAGTTTTGGTTCTGTTTTGGACCTCTTCTTTTGTGCACCAGCATTGGTATGCTTTGCCTTCGGAAACAAGGATGTTGGCGTAATCCCGATAAAGATTTAATCTTTCTATCTGCCTGTATGGCGAGTATAATCCACCTATATCAGGACCTTCATCCCATGAAAGTCCAAGCCATCGTAGGTCCTCAAAGATACCTTTTTCAAATTCGCTGGTTGATCTTTCTGTATCAGTGTTTTCTATACGTAGTATAAAACTGCCATTATTTTTTTTCGCAAACAGATAATTAAAAAGAGCTGTGCGGGCGTTTCCAATATGAAGATATCCTGTAGGACTTGGCGCAAATCTAACCCTTATCATTGTTTATATCCTCCTGAAAGGTGTAATAATATAATGTATCTGTTTTTGATGATTATGTCAAAGCATTGTTGTCGGCATATGACAATAATATAGGTCTTGATTTTTGCTCGTTTTTATATTAATATTATTTATATACATATGAAATAATTTCGGTTTTGATAGAATATAATAACGGCGGCAATTCAACAATAGAATTGAATAAATACTGTAGAATTTATTTCAATGTAAATCTCTTTTTAAGCATTAAAAAATAATTTGGCTGTTATTAAATTCAATAGAAGGGCCTATGTTAAAGAAGTTTTTTCCAAACAGCATTAATTTTTTTGAATTATTTGAAAAACATGCTTATTATGCTGTTGAATCCGCAGTTACCTTTAAAAAAATTGCGGAAATGGGAACATTTGACCTGAATCTTTATAGCAAGATACGTTCCCTGGAACATCAAGGGGATGAAATCACCCATCTTATTCTTCACCAACTTAACAAAACATTTATTACACCTTTTGACAGAGAGGATATTTATAATCTTGCCAAAGAACTTGATGATGTTATTGATATGTTTAATACCATTACAAATCAATTGAGGGTTTATAAAATAAACCAGGTCAATCCTTTACTTGTTGAATTTGCGAGTGTGATAGAGGAATCGGTTAGGTCTGTTCAAGGGGCAATAAATTGTTTGCGGGACACAAAGCATCAGGAATTTATTATGAAATATTGTGTTGAAATAAATCGGTTGGAAAATGTGGGAGATGGAATGAGGGATAAAGCCCTTGCAGAATTGTTTGAAAAGGAAAAGGATCCTATTATGATAATAAAATGGAAAGAAATTTATACGGATGCAGAAACAATTCTTGATATATGTGAAGACGTGGCGCATATCATAGAAACCATTCTTGTTAAACAAACATAACAGATGACTCCTGCAATTTTATTCCTGTTGGTTCTTGCCTACCTGTTTGATTTTTTAAATGGGTTTCACGATTCCGCAAACTCTATAGCTACGGTTGTTTCAACAAAGGTTCTTTCACCGCAACTGGCTGTTGTGTGGGCCGCATTTTTTAATTTTGTCGCATTTTTGATTTTTGGATTGCATGTTGCCAACACAATGGGAAAGGGAATTGTTGATATAGGCATTATTGATAATACAGTTATTTTGGGTACATTAATTGGCGCCTGCGGGTGGGATATTATTACCTGGTATTTGGGGTTGCCGACAAGTTCTTCTCATGCCCTTATAGGAGGTTTAATAGGTGCTGCGCTTGTAAAGGTTGGTCCTCAAGCATTAATATGGAAGGGAATAAGCAAAACGGTTTTATTTATCTTTATTTCGCCAACATTGGGATTATTTTTAGGGCTTGGCATTGGAATTTTTGTTTATTGGCTTGCAAGAAAAAGCACTCCAACAAAAATTGACCATTTATTTAGAAAGGGGCAACTTGTTTCGGCTGCACTTTATAGCTTGGGACATGGCGGAAACGACGCCCAAAAGACAATGGGTATTATCGCAAGTTTATTATTCAGCGCAGGATTGTTGGGTTCTGAATTTCATATTCCGCTGTGGATTGTTCTTTCCTGCCATGGCGCAATCGCCCTTGGCACCCTTTTTGGAGGTTGGAGGATTGTAAAAACAATAGGTCAAAGGGTTGTTAAACTGAAACCTGTTGATGGCTTTTGCGCAGAATTCGGAGCCGCTATTACAATTTTTTTATCAACCCATATGGGGATTCCTGTGAGTACAACCCATACAATAACAGGTTCTATTATGGGGGTTGGTTCAGTAAAAAGGGTTAGCGCTGTAAGATGGATAGTCGCCAAAAAGATTTTATGGGCATGGATATTAACAATTCCATGTTCTGCAATAATATCCGCTGTTTTTTATGAGATTGCGGTTTGTTTTCACTTGTAAATATTTACTCAAAAATCCTTTTTCTTGGTGCGCCTGGCGCGACTTGAACGCGCAACCTTTGGATTCGAAGTCCATCGCTCTATCCAGTTGAGCTACAGGCGCTATTTTATTATATCTTAATTGATACATTATTGTTATTATGCGTTTTTTTCAAGCCAATCTTCCAGTTCTTCAAATTCTTTTCTGTTTTTTATGCAAATGCCATCATAAATAACGTTTGCAGGATCGAGTTCCTGATGAAGCCGTTTTACTATCTCCGGTGTTAACGGTTCCTGGCCATTTCCAAAAACAGTAACCGCTTTTCCAGCCTTTTGCGCCTTTTTTAAGACGTCAAGCCATTGAAAATTTGGTTTCTGTCCATCCCCTGGCACCCATTGTAATATCCTGAGTTTTTTGATGGAAAGAATATCATCAATGTGTTTAAGCGCGCCGGGTCCGTCCAGATGGAAATAACTATAATCATAGTATTCAATTTCTTCTTCAATTGCCGGGAGCACAAATTTTCTGAACATCGCCGGGCTCATCATGCATATAAAATCTGCCTGCACAATTCCAAATTTTTTTTCACTATAAACACCCCAATTTGTTGTGCCTATCCCGTTATTATCAACCCCTGCTTTATAGATATATTCACAAATTTCAGGGAAATCCTTTCTTAAATCAAGCATCGCTTTTTCAATTATTTCCGGTCTATCATATAAATCCATACATAGTTTTTCCGCTCCCCTCAGGGCAAGGAGTGTATCTATGTTTGAGTGTTTATCTATATCACACACAAGGTATTTTCCTTTTGAATCATTGGCAACAAACCGGATATAATCAAGAAGTTTTTGAAATGTTTCGTTTTTAGGATTAAATTTCAAGGGTAAGAATTTATTCCAATCATCTATAATGGGTTCAACCCAGCTTGTATGTTTGGAATCTTCAGAAAATTTTAAATCTGCGCCGTAAAATGCAGCAAATTGATTGGGCCCAAAGTCAGGCGCAAAACAGGGGATTAAATCTCCAAGAAAATCAATATTCTCGGTAAATTCATTAAAAAGGGTTAACTGTTGGTTCCATAATCCGTTATATGCCCTGTAATATCGTAAAGAGAACAGACCTGGAAATTGGTTATTTTGCAGGTTTTTATAGCAACTGGATAGCATAATCGGTCTTTTATATAATTGATTGTTCCAGAAATAATTCCATCTTTTTTTTATCTCCTCAAAATCCGGTTTGTATTTTAGCATCATATTGTCTCCTTTTATCTGCCTATTTAACACCATTTGTGGATTGTGTGTCAACTGGATAGGTAAAGATTGGTGCCATCTTTTTTATGAAGTATACTTATATATAAAAAAATATATAAAAAAATGAAAAAATAAAATGAAACAAAAAATCAAAGGATATTATTTTATCACTGATTCAGCCTTAAGTCGTAATGGCATTGTTGAGGATGTATTATGCGCATTGGATGCCGGCGTACGCATTATCCAATATAGAGAAAAAAATCTATCAACGCGGAAGATGTATGATGAGGCCTTGAAATTGAAAAAATGTATAAAAAAATCGCTGTTTATTATTAATGACCGCATTGATATTGCCATTGCTGTTTGCGCGGATGGCGTGCATATAGGACAGGAAGATTTGCCTGTGTCCATAACAAGAAGGATAATGGGAAAAC
>CAZSTE010000096.1:0-4704 GCA_964609735.1 uncultured bacterium | reverse complement strand
CCGCCTCTTTTAGTTTGGTGTAATCCCTGACATCGGCCTTAATAAAATCAACATTTTTATTAAGATATTCCGGTATCTTGCCTTCGGGATGAACCTGCTGATCAAGATTATCAAATACAATAACCTTATATCCTTTTTCAATAAGCGCATCGCAAAGATGACTTCCAATAAATCCCGCGCCGCCGGTAACAAGCACTTTTTTCATCCTCTTCTCCCCAGGTAATAATCCAATGTTTTTTTAAGGCCTTCTTCAAGTTTTATCTCCGGCAACCATCCAAGAATTTTTTGCGCCAGTGAGATATCGGGTTTTCTTTGTCGCGGGTCGTCAGGAAGGCCGGGAACAAATGTAAAAGACACATCGACATCCGCAATTTTTTTAATCCTTTCAGCAACCTCAATTATTGTAAACTCTTCCGGATTCCCGAGATTGACAGGCAGATGATATTCTGTTTCTACCAACGTTAAAAAAGCCAGAATCAGGTCGTCCACATAACAAAAACTTCTTGTTTGTTTGCCTGTACCATATATGGTAAGCGGCTTGTTTGAAAGAATCTGCGAAATAAAATTTGGTATTACCCTGCCGTCATTAAGACGCATCCGCGGCCCATATGTGTTAAAAATTCTCGGAATATATGTTTTAATTCCATACAATCTGTGATAAGCCATAACCAGCGCCTCTCCATATCTTTTACCCTCATCGTATACCGAGCGCGGACCCACAGGATTGACATTTCCATAATAGGTTTCCTGCTGGGGATTTACAAGAGGATCTCCATAGACCTCTGATGTTGAGGCAAAAAGAAATTTTGCTCCACTTTTCCTCGCAAAAGACAGGCATTGATCTGTCGCTATGGAATTGACCCTAAGTGTTTCAAGAGGAAATCTCATATAATCAAAAGGAGAAGCGGGACTTGCAAGATGAAATATCATATCAGGTTTTATTGAAAGTTTCTTAATATTAAATGAAACAATGTCTTCTTCTATAAATTTGAAACATGCATTTTTTGTCAGATGTTTGATATTATCAAACGAACCCGTTATCAGGTTATCAATACACCAAACATATTGCCCCTTATTGATCAGTTTTTCACATAAATGGCTGCCCAAAAAACCAGCGCCGCCTGTGATAATAACATTCATTATCTTTTACCAATACCGGCATAAACAAATCCGAGATTTCGTAAATACCCCGCATCAAGAAAATTTCTGCAATCAAGGATAAAAGGGGTTTTCATCAGTTTTTTTATTTTTTGGAAATCAAGATTAGTAAACTGAGGCCATTCTGTTAAAAGCATGAGCAAGTCAGATGAACAAACCGCATCATAAGGATTCTGATATGTACGAACCTGCGGCGTATGTTTCAAAAGATTTTTAAGCGCCATGGGATCATAACATCTCACTATTGCTTTTTTTAACAAAAGGTTTTTCATTATTTCAACGGCGGGACTTTCTCTTAAATCGTCTGTGCACGGTTTGAATGCCGCTCCAAAAACACAGATTGTTTTATTGGCAATACTACCATTCAATAAAGCAGCGGCTTTTTTGACGGCTATTTTTCGTTGTTGATTGTTGATTTTTTCAACCTCTTTCAAAAGATTAAAAGAAATGCCAAGTTTTTTCGCAAGATGTATGAAAGCCCTTATATCTTTGGGAAAACAGGAACCGCCATAACCGATTCCCGCATTAAGAAAAGCCCTTCCAATTCTTTTGTCATAACCCATTCCATCTGCCACATTATCAATATCTGCGCCGCATTTTTCGCATATGCGGGCAATAACATTAATATATGAAATCTTCATGGCGAGAAAAGAGTTTGAAGCATGTTTTATTAATTCTGCGCTTTGTATATCTGTAAATATCATAGGCGCCTTTAATGGTCTATAAATCTGCTCAAATATTTTTTTTGCTCTCGGCTTCTCCACGCCAACAACAATCCTATCGGGCTGCATAAAATCATTTACTGCATTTCCCTCCCTTAAAAATTCAGGGTTTGCAGCCACATCAAAATCAACCCCCAATGGAGACATAAGCCGCAGTGTTTTTTTAACCCACTGGCCTGTAAAAACAGGCACTGTGCTTTTTTCCACGATAAGCCTGTAAAAATTTGCATGTCTGGTTATGGATTTAAACGAAGCGGCTATTTCTTTTATAACATTTTCAATTGCCGAAAGGTCTGCTTCGCCACAATCTGTTGAAGGGGTTCCAACAGCAATAAAAATAATCTCTGATTCCTTTGTTAAATCCTGAATTGAACATGTAAAAACAAGGTTTCCTTTTCTTGTTCCGCTTTTAACCAGTTCATCAAGCTGCGGTTCATAAAATGGAATCCTGTTTTTTTTAATGGATTTTATTTTTGAAATATCGTTATCAGCACATATCACATAATGACCCATTTTTGCAAAACACGCCGCTGTCACAAGACCCACATGTCCTGCTCCAATTACCCCGATTTTTTTCATTTATTCCTTTGTGAAAAGAAAAATGAATTTTCATTTACCCAGTTTATAAGGCTTTCAACACCTCTGGCACCGGATATCTTCGGTTTCCAATTTATTGTTTTTTCAATCGCGGTATTATCGCTTATAAAAATTTTCTGGTCTCCGGGTCTCCATCTGTCAAATGTGTATTTAACCTTTTTTCCGATTATTTTTTCTATAAGATATATAAGGTCAAGAAGGGAAAAGGAATTCTGTTTCCCACCGCCTATATTAAAAATTCTGCCCGCGCATTTTTCTGATTTTGTGAAAAGCGTCTTATATGCGCGGATAAGATCGTACACATAAAGAATATCCCTAACCTGTTTGCCATCTCCATATATGGTAATCTCTTTCCCACCAAGAGCACAGATTACAAAATGCGCAATCCATCCCTGGTCAACATTTCCATGTTGAAATGGTCCATAAATGCATGATTGCCTAACAACAACTGTTTTCATATTATAGATCCGGGAATAATCCCTTGTGTACTGGTCTGCAGAACCCTTTGAACATCCATACGGGGAATGAAAGTCCAATTCTTCTTTTTCGCTAATACCATTTATTTTATCGGCGAAAGCATACCGGGTTTTAAGTTTTTTTAGTTTTAATTCGGAAAGTTCTCCATAAACCTTATTTGTTGATGCATAAAGGAAAAATGTGTTTCTGGCATTTTTACGGCACGCCTCAAGAAGATATAACGTTCCAAGCGCATTTGTTTTAAAATCCTCAATAGGCGCTTCAACAGAACGTGTAACAGCAACCTGCGCAGCAAGATGAAAAACACAATCAACGCCGCAAACAACCCTTTTCAAAAGATTAAAATCGCTGATATCGCCGTAAACAAACTGCAAATTTGTGAATCCCTGTTTTATGAGAAAATCAATGTTGTGTTTAACCCCTTTTCTTGAAAGGTTATCATAAACAATAATAATATTTTCGGGATCTTTCACCAGATCCAACGTCAGGTTTGTCCCAATAAAACCAGCCCCGCCGGTAATAAGTATTTTTTTCATTTTATCGCCTTTCTTTATTATAACATTTATTTTTTATATTTTTATATCCTGATAAAATTGTTTATTACTCAGTTGATAGCTTTTTCTTGCATATAACCACCATTGAATCTCTGCCACAAAATATCTTCAAAAACGAATGCAGAAAAAACAGCAATACGTTCATCGCAGCGGTATTAAGTAAAAAAGCAGGTAGATCGTCTATGGTAAAAATATCCATAACATCAAATCCATTCAGAACACAAAAATTTTTTAATGAACGTTCATTAAAATGAAATATCTGGGCAGGTATATGTAACAAAACCCTGGATTTTTTTGTAAATTTCAAAAACCTGGCAATATAAAAAAGAAGAAGCGAACGCCTGGGGGTTTTGATGATAAGAAACCCTTTATCTTTTATAATCCTTTTTATTTCTTTCATATAATCCGATGGATTATTAAGATGGGCAATAACATCAAAAAGGACAACCACATCAAATGCCTGTGATGGCAATCCTAATTGCACAAGATTTCCGCACATAACATTGAAATTTTTCTTTTTGCAATATGCTATAGCGGCTGGAGAAACATCTATTCCTGTTGCTGACCATAGATTTTCTTTTGCAATATCAAGAAATATTCCAATACCGCAGCCAATATCAAGATAATTCCCTTTAGGCAGTTTGATATATTTTTCAATTCTGCTTAAAAGTTTTTTCAGGTATCTTTTTCTTTTTTGAAACGACCTAATATACCAGCGATAAAAATATATTTCATCATAAAGAAAAGCTGTATTGCCATCCTTATAAAAATGCACTCCGCATCTTTTGCATCTGAAGACGCGATAATTTTTCTCTTCCCATATAAGATAAACGGCATATCCGCATATTGGACAACTCAAAATCTGTATTTGATAAGCGTCCATACAGCGATAATCCCATCCTTCCATCGTATTTTTTTGCCTTCTTTTATTCTACGGGGGCTATATCGTATCGGGACCTCGTATATTTTGATTTTCTTTTTTGCAATCCTTGCGGTTATTTCAGGACAGAACTCAAATCTTTTACAATTAAGCTTAACAGATTTTAAGATATCGCTTTTAAACATTTTATAGCAGGTGGGCTCATCAGTAATTGATGTTCCATAAAGGATATTGGTAAGAAGCGAAAGGAATCTTCCGCCAACATAAAACGAAAAAGAAGATATTTCAGTACAATGATTTGCGCTTGTGTTTCTTC
>CAZSTE010000095.1:0-4811 GCA_964609735.1 uncultured bacterium | reverse complement strand
AGCCTTAAACCTTATGCCGATAACACCCATGCCTGTTCTTCCTATTGATTTAACCTGCTTTTCATCAAACCGTATACAAAATCCATGTTTTGTGAATAGCATAATATCTTTTATGCCATCGGTTAGTTTTACATCAATGAGTTTGTCATTATCCTTAAGCGTAATACCGATGATTCCCCCCTGACGCGGTTTGCTGTAAGCAATAAGGGGTGTTTTTTTTACCATTCCATTTTTTGTAAGCATAAGGACAAACTGGTCTGGAGAAAATGTATGAATGGGTATGGTAGCGGCAATCTTTTCTTCATTTTGAATTTTTAGAAGGTTAACAATGGGTTTTCCTCTGGCGATTCGGCTTGCCTCAGGAATAAGATAACCCCTTAACCAATAAACCCTTCCTGATTCTGTAAATATTAATAATTGGTCAATGGTGGAACATACAAAAACATGTTTAACAAAATCGTCCTCTTTCATACCTACGCCAAGAATTCCGCGTCCGCCCCGGCGCTGTCTTCTATAGGTTTCAAGCGGCAGCCTTTTTACATAGCCATGCGATGAAACCGTAACAACAATATCCTCAGGTCTAACAAGGTCCTCATCTTTTAATTCTTCGATGGGGGATGTGATTTCTGTTTTTCTTTTGTCAGCATATCTTTTTTTTAATGCTTTCAGCTCATCCTCAATGATACTGTCAATTTTTTCTTTGCTGGCGAGGACCGCCTTAAATTCCGCAATTTTTTTCATAACATCAGCAAGTTCTTCTTCTATCTTTGTTCTTTCAAGTTTTGTAAGTTTTCCAAGAGGCAATGCAAGTATGGCGTCTGCCTGTTTTTGACTTAAAGAAAACCTTTTTATTATTTCCTTTCTGGCTTCTTCCACACTGCCGGATTGCCTTATCAAGGATATAACCTTATCAATATTATCAACAGCAATCTTAAGTCCTGCGAGGATATGACCTCTTTCCTCTGCTTTGGCTAAATCAAATTGCGTTCTTTTTATAACAACAGTTCTTCTATGCTGGATAAACAGTGCAAGCATCTGCTGCAATGAAAGGAGTTTTGGCTGTCTGTTGACAAGGGCAAGATTAATAATTCCATAGGTTGATTGAAGCTGTGTATGGGAGTAGAGTTGATTAATGATAATGTCGGTATTTTCTCCTTTTTTTGTTTCAAGAACAATGCGTATTCCTTCCTTGTTTGATTCATCCCTTACAGTGGAAACACCTCCAATTTTTTTCTCTTGCACAAGATGTGCTATATTTTCAACAAAGGCAGCCTTATTAAGTTCATATGGTATTTCCGAAATCACAACGTTATCGTGATTTTTACCTTCTTCAACATTCACCTTTCCTCTTATTGTAATAATCCCCCTGCCTGTTTTATACGCATCAATTATTCCTTGGGTTCCGCATATCATACCGCCTGTTGGGAAATCAGGGCCTTTGATAAATTGCATAATATCTTCCAATGAACAATCAGGATTTTTAATCATAAAAATCAAAGCGTCGCACACCTCTGTGAGGTTATGCGGTGGGATATTTGTTGCCATACCAACCGCTATTCCCGATGAACCATTGATTAAAAGATTTGGGATTCTGCTTGGTAATACTATTGGTTCAGAAAGAGATTCATCAAAATTTGGCATAAAGTCAACAGTGTTTTTTTCAATATCAGCCAGCAGTTCCATTGCCAGGGGTTTAAGCTTGGCTTCTGTATAACGCATTGCCGCGGGGGGGTCTCCATCAATTGAACCAAAATTTCCCTGTCCATCGATAAGGGGATATCTAAGAGTAAAATCCTGAGCCATCCTTGCGATGGATTCGTATATGGCGGCATCTCCATGCGGATGATACTTACCCATAACCTCCCCAACAATACGGGCACTTTTTTTATACGGTTTTCCGGGTTCTAATCCAAGTTCCATCATTGCATAGAGGATTCTTCTATGAACAGGTTTAAGTCCGTCCCTCACATCAGGCAATGCCCTGCCTATGATAACGCTCATGGCGTAATCAAGGTAGGAATTTTTCATTTCAAGTTCAATGCCTACCGGTGTAATTTTTTCTTTCCGTTCCTCGGGTTTTGGTTTTTTTCCCTTTTCGTCCACAATTCCTCCTTAAATATCAATATTTCGTGCTTCCAGGGCATAGTCCTGAATAAATTGTTTTCTGGGTTCAACCTGCTCGCCCATCAGGACAGTAAAGATTTCCTCAGCCTTTGCCGCGTCATCAAGAGAAACCTGTAACAACCTTCTTGTAGAAGGATTCATTGTTGTTTCCCAGAGTTGTTCAGGATTCATTTCCCCAAGCCCCTTATATCTTTGTATCGCGATACCCCGTTTTCCATTTTCTTTTATCTCATCAAAAAATTGTTCAAAAGATATGCGATTTTTATTGTTTTGGTCTTTTAACACCCCAAAAGATTCAGTCCAGAATTTTTTTGATAGGCCAAGATGTTGAATTTCGGAAAAAAGCTTTTCGCATTCCCTTCGTTCATAAATCTCAATCATTTGATAATCGCCTGCAAAAAGTGTTTGATTATCAAGCTGATTTTTTTCAATAAATTCCGAGATTTCCTGGTCTGAATAGAAATAATGGCTGTCTCCATTGAGTTTAATAAAATAACTGGGCAATACCCCTGTTTTTGGTTTTGCTAAAGAAAAATATTCCTTAATATCTAGGCCCCTTTTCTTGAAAATTTTTTCCAGTTCCGCAAATTTTTTTGAAAGATATGCCATCTTTTTTATTTCTGATGGAGAAAGTGTTTTTTTGTCTGAACCACAGGAAACAGTTAATTTATCGCTGCCAAGTGTAAGAAGAATATCTTCCATTTCCGATTCGCTTTCAATATACACCTCTTTTTTTCCTTTTTTCACCTTATAAAGGGGCGGTTGGGCGATATAGCAATATCCTTCTTTTATAAGCTCAGGCATCTGCCTGAAGAAAAACGTAAGAAGCAATGTGCGGATATGCGCGCCATCAACATCGGCATCTGTCATAATAATGATTTTATTATAGCGAATTTTTGCGATATCAAACTCATCTCCATATCCAGCTCCGATAGCGCTTATAAGCATTCTTATTTCATTATTGTTTAAAACCTTGTCAAGCCGCGCTTTTTCTGTATTGATAATCTTTCCTTTTATTGGAAGTATGGCCTGAAATGTTCTGTCACGGCCCTGTTTGGCGCTTCCACCAGCAGAATCTCCTTCAACAATAAACAGTTCCCTCACTTTTGGATCGCGGATTGAACAATCAGCAAGTTTGCCTGGAAGGTCTCCACCCTCGGCAAGTTTTTTTCTTGTAAGATCTCTGGCTCTTCTTGCGGCTTCTCTTGATTTTAATGCGGTTATTGCTTTTGAAAGAATAGCTCTTGCCGCTTCTGGATGTTCTTCAAGGAATGTGTAAATCTTATCAAATGTAATACTTTCAACAAACGGCTTGACCGTTGAATTTCCAAGTTTTGTTTTTGTCTGTCCTTCAAATTGAGGGTCTGGAATTTTCAAACTTATAACCGCGGTCAGACCTTCTCTAATATCTTCTCCGCCAAGGGTTGTATCTGAATCAAGCATCTGGTTTTTCTTGCCATATTCGTTGATACCCCGGGTAAATCCTGCTCTGAAGCCTGTAAGATGTGTTCCACCATCACGGGTGTTAACATTATTCACAAATGTAAGAAGTGTTTCATTATACCCGTCGTTATACTGAAATGCGACCTCAATTTCCATATCGCCTTCGGCTTTTTGGAAATACCATGGTGGAGCAAAAAGAACAGTTTTATTTTTATTGAGAAATTCCACAAATGAAGAAAGTCCGCCTTCAAACTTAAAAAGTTCACTTCTTGACTTTCTTTCGTCGTCAAATTTTATAGTAATTGAAGGATTTAGAAAGGCAAGTTCTCTTAGCCTGCTTGCAAGGATATTGTCATCAAACTCCACAGTTTCAAAAATTTCGCTATCCGGTTTAAATGTTATGGTTGTTCCAGATTTATTTGTTTTGCCAACAACGGTTAATTCAGAAACAGGTTTACCCCTTTCATATTTTTGATGATACACCTTGCCTTCCTTTCGTATTTCAACCTCCATCCATTCTGAAAGGGCATTTACCACGGAAACACCAACCCCGTGTAGTCCTCCTGAAACCTTATACGCCTTTCTGTCAAATTTCCCGCCGGCATGCAACATGGTAAGGACAACCTCAACAGCAGGTTTATTTTCAGTCTTATGGATATCAACAGGAATACCTCTTCCATTATCTGCAACAGAAACGCTATTATCTAGATGGATAACAACAGAAATTTCTGTGCAATACCCAGCCATTGATTCATCAATGCTGTTATCAACCACTTCATACACAAGATGATGTAATCCAAATGTGGCTGTGTCTCCGATATACATCGCGGGTCTTTTACGGACCGCTTCTATTCCGCCGAGAACCTGAATCTTTGTTGCATCATATTTTGATTGGGCTGTTTCCTTTTCCATAATATTGTCTCCTAAATAATTTAATAAATAATAATACCATTTTTCGGATGTAAAGTCAAAAAATTGTCTCTCTCGTTATTTCTAAATTTATGGAAAATCAGTTACTTAGAAAAAGACAATTCAGGAAAGTATTTTTCAGCGAAGAAATTTCTTCTTGTTGGTAAAAACGCGGGGACTGTGTAATATTTTTTCAAGATTTTTGAAAGATAGATATCGCGGTATTGCCTGTAAATAAAATGTTCGCCAAGTATTATAAAAAAATCGGCGCCATAAACATTGATTTGTTTTACCTCTATCTTTTCAAAATAATCAGCGAATTTTTGAATATCGGT
>CAZSTE010000094.1:0-4819 GCA_964609735.1 uncultured bacterium | reverse complement strand
GGTACATCTATCTCCAACAAATCCTCATCAATTTTTACACAACAACCAAGCTTTTGCAGTATATTTATAATAAATGGCTTCGGAATCTCGCAACCCAGATATGTTGAAATCTTTCCCATAGACACCTGAATGGATTTTCTTTCTGATGGAATAGCACCCGCGGTACAAAGCAAAGATGTTTTTCCTCCACACATTTGATTTATCAAATAGCAGCATCTGTCAAGTGCAGGAATAACCAGAGATCCTGTAACGCCCTTTTCAAATCTTGCAGAAGCATCCGTGCTCATACCAAGATATTTTGCTCCTCTACGAATCCTTGTGGGATTGAAAAATGCGCTTTCTATAAAAAGATTTTTTGTGGTATATTCAACCTGTGAATTTAATCCACCCATTATTCCAGCAATGGCAACAACCTTTTCAACATCGCATATAGCAAGAACATCATTTCCAAGATGTCTTTTTACACCATCAAGGGTTATAATTTCTTCGACTTTTTTAGCCCTTCTTACAACGATTTTTTGTTTAAGATGGTCCATGTCAAAGGCGTGTAATGGCTGACCGTACTCCCAGAACACAAGATTTGTTATATCAACAACATTGTTTACACTTCTAAATCCAGCAGAGTTGACCTTTTCTTCAAGCCAGACAGGCGAAGGGCCAACAGAAACAGATTCAATTACCCTTCCTGCATATAAAAAACAGTCCTCGGGATTCATTATCTCCACCTGAAACGTTTTTTTTGATTGTTCTTCCACATTGACATCCGGATATTTGGGTTCAATATCCATAAATGGCGCAAGAGCATTTACTATGCCAAGAGCGCTTAATAAATCACCCCTATTTGACGGAACCTCAAGCTCAATAAAGGTATCCCCGCCTTCTTTTACAAAAACAGGATTTAATCCAAGCATCTGCAACCGGTTTTCAACCTCTGTTTCTGACCAATTTCCACTGATATATTGACTTAGTGTTTTAAAGCTATATCTCATTGTATCATCCAAATTGATATAAAAAACGGCTATCATTCAAATAAAATTGTCTTATATCGTCTATGCCATATTTAAGCATCGCGATCCTTTCTATTCCAGCGCCAAAAGCAAATCCGCTAATCTGGCTGACCTTAACACCTGATTTTCGGAAAACATCAGGATGCACCATGCCCGCCCCAAGAATTTCCAACCACCCGGAATTACCACAGGTCTGACATCCTTTCCCATCGCATATCACGCAGGAAATAGAAATCTCAGCGCTGGGCTCAGTAAAAGGAAAATAAGAAGGCAAAAATCTAACCCGAAGGTTTGAACCAAACAGCTGCCTAAGGAAAAACACAAGAACAGCCTTTAAATGGCTGAAGGTAATATTGTTTCCGACCATCAATCCTTCAACCTGATGGAAAACAGGAGAATGAGAAGCATCAAAGGCATCCCTTCTGAATGTTTTGCCAATCGCAATAATCCTTAATGGCGGGGAAATTGTTTGCATTACCCTTACCTGAACAGGGCTTGTATGCGTTCTTAATAAAAACTTTTGCATTCCATCCAGATAAAAAGTATCCCACATATCCCGGGCAGGATGGTCTTTGGGCATATTAAGCGCTTCAAAATTATAAAAATCGGTTTCTATCTCCGGCCCTATATGAATCCCAAAACCAAGACTCCTGAAAATCGCAACAATTTCTCGTGAAACAAGGCTTATCGGATGAAGGTTGGCACTTTCAGGAATAATACCGGGAATTGTAAAATTTGCATCAATCTCATGATGTTTGTTGCCGGACAAAAAAACGGTTTTTTTATCAAGCATTTGAAGCAATTGTTTTTTTACACTATTAAGTTTTGCTCCAGCAGCGGGTTTTAGTTCAGAAGGAAGAGTTGCAATACCCGCGGTAATATGGGCAAATGCCCCTTTTCTTCCAAAATATTTTATTTTCCACCTTTCCATATCGGAATAATTATTCAATTGTTCCAGCTCTTTTTGGGCATCGGTAAAAACAGATTCAATCATTCCAATAAGGTCTGTATCACCCATAAAGATTCTCCTTTTCTATATAATAAAATACCACATCGGGAACAAGATATCGCACTGATTGGTTTGTTTTTAACTTATTTCTGATAATGGTTGAAGAAATTTCAATTCTTGGAATATCCAGGATATGATAGTCCACCGAAAATGGAACATCAAGATTTGTGTTTTTTTCTGATAGTCGTGGCGCAACAAGAAATGTTGTCTCTTTAACAAGTTGCCCCGCCTTATACCAGGAGGGCAGTATAGAAAAGGTATCCCATCCAACAATGATAAAAAAATCTGCCGGTGTCTGTTTTTTAAAAAACATAAGCGTATCAAAGGTATAAGAGATTCCCTGTTTTTTTATTTCAATATCAGAAATGGTGAAAAATTTATTGCCACCGATAGCGCGGCGCGTCATTTCAAATCTATGAAAAGAGGAAGCAACAGGCATATCCCTATGTGGAGGACGGCCTGCTGGAACAAAAATTACTTTTCCCAGGGCAAAACATTGTCTGGCTGCCTCGGCAATAATAAGATGCCCAATATGAATGGGGTCAAAACATCCGCCTAAAATACCTATTCTATGTTCTTGTTTGTCCATTTCCGTATATCATATATTTATATATGGTTAGTTCTTCAAGAGCCATGGGTCCTCTAGCATGAATCTTATCTGTACTTATTCCTATCTCTGCCCCCAATCCAAATTCGCCTCCATCCGTAAAGCGTGTGGAAGCATTGTGATAAACACAGGCGGAATCAACCTGCTGTAAAAACCTTTTTGCGCAATCAGGATTTGTTGTAATAATAGAATCAGAATGCTTTGTGCCATATTTATTAATATGTTTAATTGCTTCATCAATATTATCCACAATCCTTATTGATATAATCAGGTCAAGATATTCTTTGCTCCAATCCTCTTCAGTTGCGGGTTTTGCAAAATTTATTATTTTGAGGGTTTCCGGGCATCCTCTGATTTCAACATTGTGTTTTGCAAAATGTTCTGCCATTTTCGGCAAAAAGTTTTTTGCGACACCCTTATGAACAAGCAAGGTTTCCATAGCATTGCAGGTTGCAGGCCGCTGAATCTTTGCATTCAAACAAACATCCAAAGCCATTTTTTCATCTGCGTCTTTATCAACATATATGTGGCAAACACCCTTATAATGTTTTATAACAGGTATGGCACTGAAAGAAACAACACTTTTTATTAAGGATTCACCGCCTCTTGGAATAACAAGATTTATAAAATTATCAAAAGACAACAAATATCTTACTCCTTTTCGTCCGCCGCTTTTTACAAAATTTACCGCTTCAGGATTTATCCGGGCGCGTCTAAGGGCCTGTTTTATACATCCAACAAGCACCAGATTTGAAAAAATCGCTTCTTTACCGCCGCGAAGAATAACGCAATTTCCGGCTTTGACACAAAGAGAAGCGGCTTCAATGGTAACATCGGGCCTTGATTCATAGATTATCGCTATAATGCCAATTGGAACCCTAACCTTTTTAATAAGCAATCCATTTGGACGGACTGTTTCAGCGATGACGACGCCAACAGGATCATCAAGTTTTGCGATATTAAATAATGAAGATTCCATTTTTTCTATTCGTTGTCTTGTCAACAAAAGACGATCAATAAACGCATTTGAGTAATTTTGCCTCCGGCATTTTTTTACATCTTTTTGATTCTCGTTAAGAATCATATCGGTTTCCTGATGAATGATTTCAGCAAGATACGCAAGAAACGCATTTTTTCGCGCTGTTTCAACACAGGCAACATCAAACCAGCATCCATGTGTCGCTTCTATCTGCTTAAGGATTTCTTTTTTCCAGTCCATTGTGAATTCTCAGGAATAAAAATTGTTCCGATATTTTTTCCTAAAAAAATATCCCTTATAACATATGGTCTCTTGCCATTTGCTATAACACCAATTCTGCCACATTCAAGAACCTTTTTTATCGCCGCAAGTTTTGATATCATACCGCCTCTACCCAGATTTGAAGGTGTTCCAGTTTTTGCGATTGAGATATAGCAAGATGGTACACCCACAAGAAAAGAAATAAGATTTACATCACCATTATTTTTTGGATCAGCATCAAATAAGCCATCCACATCAGTAAGAAGAACAAGCATATCAGCATTTATTAATTTAAAAACCAATGCAGAAAGAAGGTCGTTATCCCCAAAACGAATTTCATCTGTCGCAACAACATCATTTTCATTTATTATTGGAATTATATTATAAGAAAGAAGGGTTTCAAGCGTGGCAATGGCATTTGCCTTTCTTGATTTAGATGTAAATATATCCTTTGTAAGAAGAACCTGGCCAACATTATAACCCTCTTCACGGAATATCCTTTCGTAAAATCTCATCAGCCTGGTTTGACCAACACTGGCTACGGCCTGTAATTGTTCCATTCTTAATGGCCGTTTCCGCCACCCAAGCATCTGCATGCCAATTCCTATCGCACCAGATGTCACAATAATAACCTGCCTGTTTTTCTTTATAAGCCAGCATACCTGCTGGCATATATGCTCCATCAGAGAGGTATCAAGCCGATTACCTTCAGAAATCAACACATTTGTGCCAATTTTTACAACAAGCCGTTTAACAGAATTGACAATCTCTTTTCTTTTAAGCAATTGGTCGGTTTCTGATAAATTTTTCATTGCATATCGTCGCAAATTGCACTTCGTATTTTACGAATTTTTTCAATCCACTCTTTTAATAACCGCCCGTCCTTTTTGTCAATCATTTTTTCCACCTGATCAAGATATAATCTTAATTTTTTTATCGCATGGAGCATGTTTTTT
>CAZSTE010000093.1:0-4833 GCA_964609735.1 uncultured bacterium | reverse complement strand
CATCCCACAAAAACCATATCTCTGTTGGTATAGGATTGTGATTAAAAACGCATAGTAACGTCGCAAATAGAACAAAACAGATATCAAATGCAATACCCCATATCAAAAGCCGCATCCTCTCAGAAAGGATAAGACAAACCAATCCTCCAACAAAAGGAAGACCGATTAAATAGTATATTATGCTCATCAATGTTCCTTTACGCCTAATTGTCTTCTTATTTTTTTTGTTTTTTCCTGACTCAATCTTACCAGGTCTTTTCCATCAAAAATTTTTTTGCCCGTATCAGCATCATATACACAAATCGCTCTTTCTGTGCAACAATAACACGGATCAACACCTGCCAAAATAATTGTAACATCGGCTATTGTTTCACCCACGCAGCTCGCCTTAAAGGTTGGAATATTATTAAAACTTGGCGCCCGTATCTTATGCCTTACAGGACTGGCGGTTCCATCGCTTTTTATGTAATGGAAGCATTCGCCTCTGGGTGCTTCATAATGCCCTATGCCTTCGCCGACCGGGATATTCCTAACATCAATAGAAATTTCTCCGCTTTTACCCTTTATATTATCAAGACATTGTTCAATAATCTTAATGGATTCAAAACATTCAAGAAGCCGAACCACTGCTTTGGCAAAAACATCTCCCTCCTGACAGGTTATAACCTTCCATTGCACAAGATTATATGCGGCACAAGGGCTATCTCTTCTAACGTCTATATCAACCCCTGATGCGCGAGCAATAGGCCCAACCGCTCCATAATCCTTTATATCCTTCTTGGTTAAAACACCCACCCCTTTTAATCGGGCGGCAAGAACAGGATCGTCAAGTACTGCTTCTGTAAGCATTTCAAGCTTTGGTTTAAGCTGCCCAAGAGTTTTTTTGATTATTGGTATATCGCTATCCTCTATATCCCTTCTCACACCACCAATCTTCATCATTGCATAATGATTTCTATTGCCGGTAACCATTTCCATTATATCAAGAACAGGTTCCCTGTATTTCCACGCCCACATAAAAATAGTGTTGTAACCAAGGAAATGACCCGCAAGTCCAAGCCAGAGAAGATGGCTATGAATTCTTTCAAGTTCTCCAATAATTGAACGAATATACTTAGCCCTTTCAGGAATGTCCACCTTGGTAAGGTCCTCAACAGCATTACAATATGCAATAGGATGCGAGGTTGAACATATCCCGCAGATTCTTTCAACCAAAAATGTAACCTGATCCCAGTGTTTACTTTCAGAGATTTTCTCAATTCCCCTATGGTTATAACCTGCGGTCCATTCAATATCCACAACCTTTTCGCCGTCGCAATAAAGAACAAAATATTCAGGTTCTTCAAAAAGCGGATGATATGGACCTATTGGCACAACAACCTTTTTCATTTTTTACCTTCTCTGTTATCTTTTCGTAAAGGATATACATTGTCTGGATATTCTTCCGAAAGAAGAAATCTTTTTAATTCCGGATGATGCAGAAATTGTATACCCAATAGTTCATATATTTCTTTCTCTATGTTTATGGCGCCCCTGATAATGGAAGATATTGATTCAATAATCGGGTTTTCTCTTTCCAGTAAAACCCTTAATGAAATAATCACATCCTCTCTGTCAAAAGAAAAATGATATAAAATTTCCATTCCATCAAGATTATCCACCCCGGAAGCAGTAATAAATCTGGCATCCATATCGACAAAAATAAAATACACCATATTCAAAAGGTCTTTTTTATCTATTTCAATATAAATTTTACTATTTGAATCAATCCTAAATTGTTTTATCGTTCCGGAAAATTTTTCTTTTAATGATTCAACAATATTCATTTTCCTCACCTAATTTTATCAAGTAATTTAATAATGCCTGCTATCATTGCCTCGGGCTTTGGAGGACAACCCGGTATATAAACATCAACAGGTATTATTCTATCAACAGGTCCTACCATAGTATAACCGTCCCTGAAGATTCCTCCTGTACAGGAACAGGTCCCCACAGCAACAACAAATCCTGGTTTTGGCATCTGCTGATAAAGTCTTTTTATTCTCTGGGCATTTTTCATCGTTCCTATGCCTGTCACAAGCAGAACATCCGCATGTTTCACGCTTCCAACAAGCGTCATTCCAAATCTTTCAATATCAAACCTTGGAGTAAGACAATCAAGAATTTCAATATCACAGTTATTGCATGAACCCGTTGAAAGATGAAACACAAAAAGCGATTTTTTCAGTGCCTTCTTTTTCAGTTTAGATATCATAAAATAACCCCATTTATAAACCAAGTAAACAAAGAAGTATTGCAAACATTCCAAGAATTGTCAACCATCCCCAGAAAAATTTTAAAATTTGATCTGTCCTCAAACGCGGATTGGTGTTTTTTATCAGAATTATCAAAACCAGCACACAGATATATTTCAGCACCCCGGTTACTGGATTGGAAAATCCGCTTAAAAAATAAATAACAAGAAAAGAAATGCCAACAGAAAGCAAAAGCCACTTCATAAGATTAAACAAGGCCAACGGAAGTCCGGAATATTCAATAAATGTTCCTCCTGCTAGCTCTGTTTCTGCTTCTGAAACATCAAAAGGAACATATCCAAGTTTACCCATAAACGCCAGAAGACCGACAATAAAAGCAATAAATCCTGAGATATATCCTATATTCATTCTGTATACCTGCTGAAATAGCACAATGTCAGAAACCTGACCGGTTCTGAATCTTATCACAGGCACAAGCAAAGCAAGAATAAATGGCAGTTCATAGCTGAGAAATAATCGCAGTTCTCTGCCTGTTCCAACAGAAGCAAGCACATTCCCCGAAGAAGCACCGGCGCCAACAATCGCAATGGAAGGAATCATTAACAGATAAATGATAATGATTAAATCCATGCCCCACCTGAATGGATTAAAAAATACGCCAGAAAGCAAAACAGCGCCTATAACTGTTAAAGAAATAATGCCGCATACGGGTGAAAATAAAAACAAAAATTGGTTTGCCGTGGATGGAATAACCATTTCCTTGCCTGTAAGTTTAATAAAATCGGCAAAATTCTGCCACCATGGCGGACCAACCCTCCACTGAATTCTTGCTGTAATTTTTCTATCCAGCCAGCCGCTCATTATTCCAATAACAGCAAAAAATAAAAAACTTCCCATCACAAGGATAAATATTTTAATAATGTCCATTTTTTATTTTTTAATCTGATAAATTTCAAGCCAGTTTATAACCCTGACAATTATATTGTTGTCTATTAAATAAATATGTTTTTTGTCTTCCGGTTCCTGTTCAACAACCTTTAATGCACCATATGGACAGGTTTGAACACAAACAAACCGTTGATTTTCATCAGGTCTGTTACCACAACCATCACAGATATTTCCCACATAAACAAGCCAATCCATATTAATCACGCCGAATGGACAAGCAAGGGCACAGCTTTTGCAGGAAATGCACATAAAATTAGAGCGTTTAACAATTCCATTTTCTCTTTTCAATGCGTTGGTAGGACAGGCATTAACACAGGGATAATCGTCGCATTTCCGGCAGGCAAGGGCAAATGCAATCTGTTCCCTTAAAGAAATAATGCCATTATTACCGGGGTGCGCAATATAGCTGCATTTTACCGCACATTCCCTGCACCTATTACAGATTTCATAATCAATAAAAAGTTTTTTCATTATTACGCCCATACAGCGGGTTCATTCTTTATCCGGTCATATGTAAACACAGGCCCATCCTTACAAACAAAGCAATCTCCAATAAGACAATGCCGGCAGTGTCCAACAGCGCAATACATTTTTCTTTCCATTGATAAATAGATATTCCTATCGGCATAACCCAGTTCAAGCAGTTTCAATGTTGTAAATCTCATCATAATTGGCGGACCGCACACAACCGCGACACTGTTTGAAATATCAAGGTCTAAATTATCAAGCGTTGTTGTTACAAGCCCCTCCATAAATTTCCAGTCCTTATCTTTTTGATCAACGGTAATCCGAAAAGAAACAGGAAATTTTTCACAATATTTTAGCCACTGATCAAGAATCTGGTTTTTGTAAATATAGTCAGACGGTGTTTTTGCACCGCAGCAAAACAAAATTTTTTTATAAGAGTCAATGGTGTGTAAAAGAGAAAAGAAAAGGGAACGAAGAGGCGCCAGCCCCACCCCGCCGCCAACAAGCAAGATTTCTTTGCCGTTAAACCTATCAAGGGGATAAGCCCTTCCATAAGGACCTCTTATACCCACAATGTCACCTTTTTTTAACATATGAATTGCGCCTGTGACAATACCGGTTTTCATAACCGTAACCTCAAGCTTTTCTGTAATAAAAGGAGAAGATGACGGTGTAAACGGCGCCTCTCCAACGCCAGGAACTGTCACAGAAATAAACTGCCCAGCCTGAAATGAAAATGATTTTTCAGGTTCAAGAATAATTGTTTTTATCGTTGGTGATTCTTCAATAACAGAATCAACAATACATTTTATTGGTTCATAAATATTCATATGACTCGTATCCCACATCCTCAATCTTCTTTGAGAAGATATCGCTTAAAACCTTTCTCTTGTCAATTCTGCCAGGACATCCTGCAATACACCTTCCGCATCCGGTACATCCAACCCTTCCATAATTACTTACAATATAGCTGTATTTGCAGGCAAAACGATTCCTGTATCTTTCCCACAAAAGCGGTCTGGGAGATAAGCCAGAAGCCATTCTTGCATAACCTGGCAAAAGGCAAGAATCATAAATTTTATTTTTGATAAAAGATTGTATGTTGCTCTTATCTTCAAGAAAAAAGCAAACACAACTCGGACAAATATTGGTACAACTTCCG
>CAZSTE010000092.1:0-4915 GCA_964609735.1 uncultured bacterium | reverse complement strand
TTCATTTTTGATTCTATCAGGGAATGACCTGTTTTCCACATCACAGGATTCCCTCCTGCTTTTTTTATTTCTTCTTCAAGCGCAAGGGTGCATTTTACGTCAAACACAATGCTTGCGCCTGGCTTTTTTTTAAGAATATCAAGTCCATATATAATAAGCAGGTCATCTCCCCACAACACACTGCCATCACTGCCGACAACCCCGATTCTGTCGCCATCTCCGTCAAGGGCAAATCCAGCATTAAGTTTCTTTTCTTTAACAAGTTTTATAAGGTCTTTTAAATTTTCTGGAACAACAGGGTCAGGAAGATGATGTGGAAAGGTATTATCGCTTTCAAGATATAGTGGTTCAAATTCAATCCCAAGACAAGAAAACAGTTTTCCAATAAACGGTCCAGCGGTTCCATTGCCTGTATCAATACCAACCCTCATTTTTCTTTTAAAGCTAAATTGTTCCTTCATAAAAGAAATATAATCATTTTCCACATCAATCTTCTTAACAGGGCAATAAATGCCCTGGGTAAAATCTTCTTTTTCAATAATATCCGCAATCGCCTGAATTTGGTCTCCATACAACGCATGTGTTCCAGCAACAAGTTTGAAACCGTTAAATTCTGGTGGATTATGGCTGGCTGTAACAATTGCACAGGCATCAATATTGTGTTTTTTTTGAGCAAAATAGGCAAAAGGCGTTGGTATCATCCCTGCGTCAAAAACCAAAATTCCACAATTCTGCAATTCCTCAATAAAATGCTTTTTGAAGTCAGGAGAACTTTTTCTATTATCGCAGGCGACAATAGAACTTTTTAATCCTGATTTTATTATATAAGAACCAAACGCCTTTCCAATAAGACCGGCAACAATATTGTTTAATTGTTCACCAACAATGCCTCTGATATCATATTCACGAAAGATAACCCTGTCTATTTTCATTATCATTGTCCTTTTTATGCACTAAATTATATCAATATTTTTTGAAAAATACCAGTTAATTTGCAATTTTTTATTAATGCAATACAATAATTTTTATGAACGCACGCAAAAAGAATAAAGGTTTTACCTTGCCAGAATTAATTATATTCATGGTTATCTTTATGATAATCGCAGGTATCAGTTTTCGTCTTATCTATGCGGTAAATCAAAAAACAAAAATTGTTGCAGCCAAAACACAAATCAGCCAATTTGCCATGGCGCTTGAAAACATAAAGGATGATACAGGTTATTATCCTGTCCGGCTTGGAGCAATCTTTGATGAAAATCCGCCGGCTGGAATGGCAAAAAACTGGCATGGGCCATACGCAAAAAAAATGAAGGATATGGTTAATGACGACACACCGCTTGATCCATGGGGAAATCCATACTTCTATGAAATACCCTTTACCACCCTTCCGCCTGAGGTATATCTGCAAACACCAGACATTGGAAGAACCCCGGGCCCTCCCACAAGATATAACTATACATTTACAGCACCAGCAGGACCTGCAACACTAATTGTAACAAATTATGGCATCTCCTCAGGGGAAATATATCTTAATGGTAGTCTTGTTGTTTCTTCAAAGGAATTTAAAACCCATCCGCGCCCACAAATTATTACAAAAAATGTTACCCTTATCGAAGGAATAAACAATACTGCGGGTTCTTGGCTTGCGAGCAGTCCAAACGATTATTACACTGTTGCTATTGGAAGGGGTGAAACAAACACAACGCTTCCAACATCGGATTATTTTATTCTTGGCAGTTATGGAAGGGATAAAACCAGTGGTGGTTCGGGTTTTGACAAAGACATAATTTTTAATTCAAAAATGTATCCAAACTTTCAGTGAGGATGCCAAATGGGCAAATTTAGAAGGAGAAGGTATCTTATTAACAAACCGATTCAGCTTGGATATTTTGGGCTGACTGCGTGGTTTATATGTCTTGGGATTATGCTGGTGGGAAGTTTAACCTATTATTTTACATTAAGCACAATTATTGGCCAGATTGAGGTGACAAATCCAGGTTTTGATGTAATGGAAGCCGTAGGCGAAATAAATCTCATCCTTCAAAAAAAGATTGCGCTCATCTTTGTTTTTCTTGTAATAATTGCCGCTGGTCTTGTGATTTTTTATCTTCATCGGGTTGTAGGACCCATATACAGAATTGAAAAAACCCTCAGGGAGGTTGTTGAAGGCAAGCCATTTCAGGATATTAAAATAAGAAGAAAAGACAATTTCCAGACACTTGCAGATACAATAAATAAATTTGTCAGATATAATGAGATTAGATTTCAACAAATAAAGGAAATATTGAATAATTCAGAAATTCCCGAATTAGAAAAGATTAACCAGATTAAAAAATTTTTTAAAGATTAACCCTTTCGGCGTCAGCCCACAACTTTTCAAGATTATAAAACTGTCTTATTGCTGGAAGAAATATGTTAACAATAACATCTCCATAATCAAGAAGTATCCAGCTTGTTTCAAACCCTTCAACAGAAAAAGGCGATTTATCCAGTTTTTCCATCAAGGTTTGGGCAATTGCCTGTGTTTGAATATATGTTTCGCCTGATGCAATAACAATAAAATCAGTAATCCAGGTAAGTTTTTCAACATCAAGAATAACAATATCTTCCGCCTTTTTATCTTCAAGTATGTCACATATTTTTTTTAGTTTTTCGTTAATAAAATCCCCCTTTTTTGGCTACATTTACGACAAAATTTTTGAAACTCTTTTCATCATAATTATCTCTTTTTCCTGGGGATTTGTAAAGAAAAACTTACTGCCCTGCCCTTTTTGTAATCGTCGTAATCCGGTATTATACGGGTCTATGTTTTTCACAATAATTTATGAGGTCTATTTAATTGATGTTCAGCGAGGCTTCTATGTTTTTCCTGTCTTAACTCAACTCTTTTTGCTAATTCCGAATATCTGATATTTACTATCTCTTCTCTGTTTATTTTTGCTATGTAAAACTTCCACCCCAATAATTCATAAATTCTAAAAGCAACGAGGTTTGTGTCAGTTAGAATTTTTGATTCTTCTAAATCAGATGCTTTAATTATCCCTTGATTTATAAATTCAATTACACTGGGGTGAAAGAAGGAGAAGAGGAGTATAAAAAAGGGAATTGGCAAGAAGCAATAGAGTTATTTGAGAGGTATTTAGAAAAAGAAAAAGGAATAACAAAAACGAGAGAAGAAATACTTTATAAAACGGGTATATGCTATGTAAAAACAGGACAGGAGGAAAAAGCAAAAGAGAAAATGGAGCAACTACTAAAAGAATACCCAGAGACAATTTATAGAGATAAAGCAGAATTAGAAATAGGGAAGATATACTATGAGGAAGGGGAAAAAGAGAAAGCAAAGGGGGTATTAAGTAGAATAAGAGGGAGTTGGGATAAAGAAGTGAGAGGTGAAGTAGAGTATTATTTATTTTTAATTAGTCCACCAGAAAAACAACAAGAGAAAGAGAAGTTTTATGACAATTATATAAGCCAATACCCAGAAAGTAATAAAATACCTGAAATTCTTTATCTGAAAGCAGAAACACTTTATAACAAAATAGAAAACAAAGAAGAATATACAACAAAAAACATACCACAATACAAACAGATAAAAGAACTATTAGAAAAAGCAAGTAAAACAGGAGAAATAGAGACATTAAAAAAAATATATCCTCTTTTGATAACCTGTTATGACCATATAGCAGAATACCCAGAGAAATACAAGATAATGAAACAATATGCAGAATTACTATACCCAGAAGATAAGGAAAAACAAGCAGAATACTTAAAAGAACAAGCAGATAAATTGATGGCACAAGAGGAAACAGGAGAGGCAATAATAATGTACAGAAAAATAGCAAAAGAATATCCAGATACAGAAATAGCCCCAGAAGTGCTATTTGATGTTGCAAAAATAATTGATGAAGAAGGAAAGAAAGTAGAAGTAGTAAATCAGACAATAAAAGAATATGAAGAAATAATACAAAAATATCCAAAAAATAAGTATGCAGAAGATATTTATTTTATACTGGTTAAAAAATATCAGGAATTAGGGAAAATAAATCAAGCAATAAAACAACTTGAAGATTTTTTAAAGACATATCCAGATAGTAAAAAATATGAAAGTGCGTTGTTTCTTTTAGGGATGATGTATAAAGAAAACAAAAGTCAAGAACAGGCAAAGAAAGTATGGGAAGAGTATTTAAAAAAATATCCAGAAGGGGTATATTATACTGTAGTGAAAACATTTTTAGAAGAAGGTGATTGAAATGAAAAGATTGCTTGTTTTTATGGTTTTAGCAGGGATGTTTCTAACAGGGGGGATTTACGCTACAAGGATGATTAAAGAGAAAAGCATTACAGGATTACCAAACACAGAGATGAGAGGAATATATGCTGGTGTTACTTGTGAGAATCCTTATCCTTGTAAAAAGAACATAGGTTATTGTCGAATCCCTTGTCGCCCACAAGGTTCTTATTGTATAACTTGTGCAGGCACAGAGTATCGTTTTGCTTGTAGAAGTGAAGGTCCATCGGGGTCAAAGTGTACAGATTATATTCAAGAAGGTGGGTGCGAAAACAAACAGCGGGGGCATTGTATCTTCCCTAGGACTTGCTATCCAGATGAGAATTTGCGTGATGAAAATGGGCAGTACATATTTTGTGATAGGGAAGCTGCTACAGGAAACACTTGTCCTCAATAAAAAAACATAAGGAGGTTAATATGTTAAAAAAAATAAATATAAAATTGGTTTTAATGTTTTTAATAATTTGCGGTTTAACAGGAAGTATATTACAAGCAGAAAAAATTCCAACTATAGAATTTATAAAGGCATCTTTGAAAAATCAAGAAAATTTAAGTTATCCTGCTTTAAGAGTGAAATGTCAAATTACAATTCTGACAGATGGCGAAAAAGAAAATTCGGAAATA
>CAZSTE010000091.1:0-4963 GCA_964609735.1 uncultured bacterium | reverse complement strand
ATTTATCCAAAATCTATATTTTGAGTCAGCAGCACAAAATATTTTTGCTTTTGTTCTTTTGGGTATGGAAAAGGTTTTTCTAAAATAGCAAAAATGGAATGTTTTTCTATCAGGTTCATTTATCCATATCCATTTCGCCTTCCAATCAAGGGCCTGCTTTTTGTTGTTTTTCATATCATTTTTCTCCTGCGTGCGTTTTTATCGCCATGGGTAAAAACTCAACAATGTCCCCGGCAGTAAGAGAATATTCGCCATAACATTTTGCTGCAAGATCCCCGGCGTACCCATGCAGATATACCCCCATTGTTGCGGATTTCCATAGAGAAAAACCCTGGACCATAAGTCCTCCAATAATTCCAGAAAGGACATCTCCGCTTCCTGCTGTTGCCATACCCGGATTGCCTGTAAGATTTATATAGGTGCTTTTGCCATCAGTAACCACTGTTTTATATCCTTTTAACACAACAATCAGACGGTATTTTTTTGCGAATTCCTCTGCAATCTTTTTTCTTTTTGACTGGATTTCAGAAATTGAAATGCCTGTAAGAATAGACATCTCGCCTGGATGAGGGGTAATAATAATGTTTTTGTCCATTTTTTCAATGATAGAGAGATTTTTTGAAAGAAGTTTCAACCCATCCGCGTCTATAAGAAGCGGTTTTTTTATATGAGGAATAATCTGATTAAAAAAAAGTTGAGGCCCTGTATCTGTTGAAATTCCCGGCCCAATCACGACCCCATCCGCGTTTTTTTCAACAAAATCAAGGCATTGTTCAACAGCAAGAGGACTTATGGTTTTTCTTCCGGTTTCAGGAAGGTTTTTACTCATTACCTCAGTAAGTTTTATTTCAAAAATATCGTTTGTGGATTCAGGAACACCCGCGGTTACCATTCCACAGCCGGTTCTTAGTGCAGCCAGACAACTTAAACATACAGCGCCGGTTAATCCAGGGGAGCCTCCAATAACAAAAAGATGGCCGTAGGTGCCTTTATGTGTGTCTTTTTTTCTTTTTGGAAGAACAAATTTTTCCATTGTTTATTCCACAGAGTGCAACAGCGATGGAACCGGTATGGGATATTGAAACACAACAGGATCGCAGCCTTTTTCTATCAAGCAAAATACAGGGTTTTCCATTATTTGTATGCTTGATTTCAATCTTTTTCAAATCCGCAATATGTGAAATCTTGAGAAATGCACGTTTCGCAGCAAGACAGCCGGCCAGATGAATATCCATATCCTTATATTGTCTGCAATACTCAATTTCAGCACAAGAAAAAAATCGTTCAAGGGAATTTCTTTCTAATATTTTTGCAATTGTTCTGGTATGGATTGATTCAAACACAGTTTGTATCATTAAGCCACTGGCGGTATAACGCTTACAGTTTTTTTCCCTTTTGTCATTCCAAATACAACCATACCTTGTCTTGCTGCATGAATTGTGTAATCAGATCCCATGTAGGTGCCTGGGCCGGAAATAAAGTGCGTTCCTTTCTGCCTGACAATAATATTGCCAGGTTTTACGATCTGGCCTTCAAATTTTTTTACACCGCGACGTTTGGGATTGGAATCCCTGCCATTGCCCTGTTTTTTTCGTCCCATAATGAAATTGATGATACCATGTTTTATGTAAAAGTCAAGGGTTATTGTTGCCACACAATTAACATCTGGAAACCAATGGAAATTTGTATTATAATAAAACAATTCTGTTTATGCCTCAAAACCAGGATTAAACAATTTACCAATATATGGTTAAGAATGTTTCATATCCAAATCCGTACAAATGCAAATGAAATTTAAGGATATAAGAAGAAGAACAGAAAGATTTGCAAAGCAAATTTTCGGGAAGGACGTCTGGACATATCCAGAGGTAACAACAGAACTTTTTTTTGCAGGCAAAGAACACTATGTTGTATGTTCAAAATATCTTTCTCCCAAAAGCATTATTTATTCAGCAGGCATAGGAGATGATATAAGCTTTGATCTTGATATTATAAAAACATTTGGCGCCAGTGTGTATGGTTTTGATCCGTCGCCTGTGAGTATTGCGTGGGTTGAAAAATATAATCTGCCTGTGGAATTCAGATTTTTCCCATATGGAATATCAGACCATGATGGAACGATGTTTCTTTATCCTCCGGAAAATCCAAAAAGCACATCTTTTTCTCTTGTTGACTATGCAAATACATCCGCAAAGGCATTTGAGGTCCCAGTAAGACGGGTTTTAAGTGTTATGAAGGAACTCGGACATAGCCATATAGATTTATTAAAATTGGATATAGAAGGTGGAGAATATATGGTTATAGACGATATGATAAGGACAGATATAAAACCAGGTCAGATTGTTGTTGAGTTCCATCACAGATTCTCAGAGATCGGGATATCAAAAACAAAATACGCATTAAGGTTATTAAAATCCAATGGTTATAAAATTGTGTATGTAGACCCGAGGGGCTATGTGTATTCTTTTATACAGCAAGGGCTTGTTCTGATGCAAAAACCGGATTTTGTTGTTGCCCATTCCGGATTGTAAATTTTTGACAGGAAAGGGCTATTTTTTTATACTATTGCGGGATTATAAAATATTTTTTATGGCTAAAAAACGCGCTATTTCAATACAAAAACTGCTGATAATAACTTTTGGTACAATCGCGATTGGGTATGCCTTTTTTCTTTACTGTAAACAAAAAAGCCAGATGTTAATGTATGAAGAAGAAATCAAAAGACTCACCCAGGAAAATGTCATGCTTGAAAAAACCCTTGAAAAGGTAAATACCCCATTTATGACAGAAAAAATTGCCAGAGACCAGCTTGGCCTGATGAAACAGGGGGAATATAAGGTTATACTAAAGGAAGGCGAAAATGTTTCCCGTTAAATTTGTTCGTGAAAATATGGATTTTTTAAAAAAAGCAGCAGAAGAAAAAAATATTTCTGTTGATTGGGATACATTTCAGATATATGAACAAAAAAGACGGGATATTGTACAACATCTGGATGAACAGAAAAGACAGCATAATCAATTAAACCAGGAATTGGCAATCCTTAAAAAGAAAAATGATAATCCTGGCAATCTTCTTATCCAGGCAAAAGAACTTTCAGCCAGTATAAAAAACCTGGAAGTGGAATTAAAAGAAATTGAAGAAAAAATTGAAGATATTCTGGCATCAATACCAAATATTCCTCATCAGAGTGTGCCTGTTGGCAAAGGGCCCGAAGATAATGTTGTTGTTAAAAGCTATGGAGAACGAAAGCTATTTCCTTTTGAGGTTATGCCCCACTATGAGATAGGGCAAAAGCTCAATATCCTTCATCTTGATAAAGGGGCAAGAATGAGCGGCAGTTTTTTTCCGGTATTTTCCGGTGCTGGAGCCCGTCTTGTAAGGGCATTAATTAATTTTATGCTTGATCTTCACATTGCAAATGGATATAAAGAAATATGGCCGCCTTCTATTGTTAATAGAAAAAGCATGTTTGGGACAGGGCAACTACCAAGGCTTGAAGAGGATATGTATCGGTTAAAAGATGAGGAGATGTTTTTAATACCAACAGCAGAGGTTCCTGTAACAAACTTTCATAGAGAAGAAACCATATCCGAGGAATATCTTCCGCTTAAATATTGCGCATACACACCATGTTTTAGAAGGGAGGCAGGCGCTTATGGCAAAGATACAAAAGGGCTTATACGACTTCACCAATTTGATAAGGTTGAACTTGTGATTTTTTGCAAGCCAGAATTTTCTTATAATGAACATGAGATTCTTCTCAAAGAGGCGGAAAAGGTTTTACAAATGCTTGAACTTCCTTATCGGGTTGTGCTTTTATGCACAGCAGATATGAGTTTTGCCGCTGCAAAATGTTATGACATTGAGGTTTGGGCACCCGGAGTAAACAAATGGCTTGAGGTTTCTTCATGCTCTAATTTTGAAGCCTTTCAAGCAAGAAGGGCACAGATAAGATACCGCTTAAAAAACGGGAAAACATCTTTTGTTCACACCCTCAATGGTTCTGGAATCGCCCTTCCAAGGACACTTATTGCAATTATGGAAAACTATCAGACATCAAAAGGAACAATTACCATTCCTGATGCTCTCAAGCCATACATGGCTGGTATATCCGAAATTGTGTAATATCTAATTAAATGAATAAAACCCATATAAGTCACAATATAGACAAGGTTGCAGAATCATTAAAAGAGGATGTAATAAAATGGAGAAGGCAATTTCACAGACATCCTGAACCTTCAAACCAAGAAACAGAAACCTCTCTTATGGTTCAACAAATACTTACATCCTTTGATATCCCATTTACAACCGCCGCTGAAACCGGCATTATTGCTGAGATTAAAGGCAGTGGAAACCCAATCATTGGATTACGGACGGATATGGATGCCTTGCCGATAAAGGAGGAAACGTCCCTTGATTTTGCTTCTGAAAATGAGGGGTTTATGCATGCCTGTGGGCATGATGCGCATATGGCTATTGCTGCGGGTGTGATGGCTGTTTTTTCAAGAATAAACAATCTTCCATTTTCTTTAAGATGTATCTTTCAACCAGCAGAAGAATCAATTCCCTCTGGGGCGCTCCGGATGATTAAAGAAGGCGTCTTAAAAGAGATGAAGTATCTTGTTGGGTTTCATGTATGGCCAGGATTGGAAATAGGAACCTTTATGGTGGGGCAGGGCCGAGTAACAGCTTGCGTTGATAGTTTTGATATATTAATACAAGGCAGGTCCGGTCATGGCGCAAGTCCTCACAAAACCATAGATCCCATTGTGGCTGCTGCATATTTTATTTCTCAGATGCAAACCATTGTTAGCAGGAAATCAGACCCACAGGCGCCGCTTGTTATTTCTGTTGGCAAAATATCAGGAGGCGATGTTTATAATGTTATTCCTGAACAGGTGCAAATTGTTGGGACAGTGAGAAGTTTTGACCCAAAACAAAACAAACTGGCAGAGACACATA
>CAZSTE010000090.1:0-5079 GCA_964609735.1 uncultured bacterium | reverse complement strand
CGGATGTTTTTTTGCCTCATAAAGAGACGTGCAAATTTCAGAGTAAACAGGACCACAAAGAGAATTAAGTCCATCCGCTCTATCCATAACACCAATGGTTTGTATGTTTTCGAGCGCCTGCCGCACCCTTACATAATTAAATGGCCTGAACACCCTGATTTTCATAAGACCCACCTTTTTCCCTTGCGCGCGAAGGTTGTCAACAACATCCTTTGCTGTTCCTGCGGTTGAACCAATAAGAACAAGGGCGTATTCAGCATCCTCAAGGCGATATGTTTCAAAAAAATCATAATGTCTGTTTGTTAATTGCGCATATTCATCAGAGATGTCCTGAATTATTTTTGCGCTTTTTGACATTGCCTCCGCCAGCTGTCTTCTGTGTTCAAAATAATAATCCTGCAGGTCCAAAGCACCAAGCGTAATTGGATGTTCCATATCAAGGATATTTGGTCTTTTTAAGGGTTCTCCAATAAATTTCTGGACAGTATTATCATCGAGCATTTCAGCAACCTCAAGACAATGGCTTAAAATAAAGCCATCAGTTGTGACCATCACGGGTAGTTTAACCTCTGGATGTTCTGCGATTCTCACGGCCTGAATCATATTATCGTATGCTTCTTGGACATTTTCAGAATAAATCTGTATCCATCCGCTATCGCGGGCGCCCATTGTATCAGAATGGTCACAGTGAATATTGATAGGCGCAGACAGCGCCCTGTTTACCACCGCCATCACTATAGGCAGTCGTAATCCTGCAGCGATATAAAGCATTTCCCACATTAATGCAAGACCCTGAGAAGATGTTCCTGTCATTGTTCGCGCGCCAGCAGCGCAAGCGCCAATACAGGCGCTCATTGCGCTGTGTTCGCTTTCAACGGCAATGTATTCTGTTTTCACAATGCCGTCCGCGACAAACTGTGAAAATATCTGGACAATTTCTGTAGCGGGGGTTATTGGATAAGCAGCGACCACATCAGGATTTATCTGTCTCATTGCCTCTGCAAAAATCTCATTTCCTGTTTTTGCCACCCTTATGGGATTCATTATCCACTCCTTATGATTGTAGAAAAAGGGGAAAATGATATAATATTTATGATAAACGCAAACAACCGAAATGTCAAAATGAAACCGATAATTCAGATAGCGCTTGATTTTGTGGATATAGATAGAGCCGTTAGGGTGGCGGAAGAGGCAATAAAAGGAGGCGCTGATTGGATTGAGGCAGGAACCCCGCTGATAAAATCCTGCGGTCTTGATGCGGTCCGCGCATTAAGAAAAGAATTTCCGCGCACAACCATTGTTGCGGATATGAAAGCACTTGATGCAGGCAGAACCGAGGTTGAAATTGCCGCAAAAAGTGGCGCGGATATTGTTGTTGTTATGGCAAACGCTTCGGACAGCACCATTAAAGAAGCGATAGAGGCTGCGCAAAATTATGGTGCGAAAATTTTTGTTGATTTTATGGAAGAGGCCTGTACTATTGAAAGGGCAAAACAAATAGCAGGATTAAAGCCAGATTTTATAGGTGTTCACATACCGATTGATCAGCAGATGACAGGTAAAATTTCTTTTGATTTCCTTAAAGAGTTAGCCCAATATGTCTCTATTCCCATTGCAATAGCAGGCGGATTGAATTCTGAAAATGTTGTGGAAGCGATTAAGGCAGGAGCGAGCATTTTGATTATAGGTGGTTCTGTAACAAAGTCAGCCGATGCTGAACAGGCAGTAAAAGCGATAAGAAAGGCCGTTGACACAGGAATATCTGTCAAATCAGAATTATTCAAGAGATTTTCAGATGAAGAAATAACCCAGGTTTTAATGAAGGTGTCCACCGCGAATATTTCCGACGCAATGCATAGGAGCGGCTGGATTCCATTTGTAAGTCCTTTTGGTGCAGAAACAAAATTTTTTGGCAGGGCTATTACAGTTAAAACATTTCCAGGCGATTGGGCAAAACCCGTGGAAGCCGTTGATATCGCTGAAAAAGGGTCTGTTATTGTTATTGACGCCTGTGGTATTGCGCCGGCGGTGTGGGGAGAACTTGCGACACATAGCGCTGTTTTGAAAAAGATTGCTGGGATTGTCATCTTTGGCGCGATAAGAGACATTGAAGAGGTAAGAAGGCTTAAAATTCCTGCGTTTGCAACATTGTGCATTCCTCAGGCAGGCGAACCAAAAGGTCTTGGAGAAATAAATGTACCCATTCAAATTGGGCCCACGAAGATTTTGCCTGGAGACTGGATTGTGGGCGATGACGACGGGGTTGTATGCATCCCCTCTAAAAATGCCGCAGAGGTTGCAAATAGAGCCATGGATGTTCTTGAAAAGGAAAACAGGTTGCGCAGTGAAATTGACAATGGCAGAACATTGAGCGAGGTTACACACCTTTTAAAATGGGAAAAACAGCAATAATAGGCCTTAAAAACATGAAGCAGAATGAGTTTAATAAAATTCTTGATAAAAAACAGCTGGCCTCAGAAATAAAATGGATGAAAATTTTTCATCCTTTTATTTCACAAAAGGCCCGGCCCGGGCAATTTGTCATTCTCAAACCCTGTAAAGAGGGTGAAAGGATTCCTTTAACGATAGCGGCCGCGCATCCAGAAGAAGGAACAATAGAAATAATCTTTCAGGAGGTGGGGGTAACAACAAAAAAATTGGGTTTACTTACGCCCGGGGTACAAATTCCAAATCTTGCAGGGCCTCTTGGAATGCCTGTGGAAATAGAAAATTATGGAAAGGTGCTATTTATAACCGGGGGTCTTGGATCTGCGTTTGTTTACTGGATGGCAAAGGCGTTTAAAGAAAAAGACAACGATATCTGGGCGATTATGGGAGCGAGAAGTGCGGGTCTTTTAATTCTTGAAAAAGAAATGAGAACCATATGCGACAATCTTTTAATTTCAACGGATGATGGAAGTAAAGGAACCAAAGGTTTTGTTACGCAAATTCTTGAAGATGCCTTATATTCTGGGGAAAAAGCAGACCTTGCAATTTGTGCGGGCCCTGTAATGATGATGAAAAATGTTGCTGCGATAACAAAGCAATATGGAATAAAAACCATTGCGAGCTTAAACCCAATTATGATTGATGGAACAGGTATGTGTGGCGGCTGTCGCGTTGCCATTGCAGGGAGTATAAAATTTGCCTGTGTTGATGGACCGCATTTTGATGCGCATCAGGTGGATTTTGACCAACTGATGAAAAGAAACCTTTTTTATAAAAAACACGAACACTGCGCCCTTGAACGCTATGCCACCTTGACAAAATCTTCTGAATTTGTTTCAACAACCGCCGAAGAACCTAAAATATAGAATAAATATTATGCCCTTCCTGCAGAAAACGACATTTTGTTATCTTTTATATCAACGTTAACCACAGAATTTTCTTTAAACTCGCCGGCAAGCAATTTTACTGCAAGAGGGTTTTCAATTTCTCGCTGAATAAGTCGTTTCAATGGCCTGGCCCCATAATTTGGGTCGTATCCGTGTTCTACAAGCCATCTTTTTGCCTCTTCGCTTAGGTGAATGTGTATTTTCTTTTCCGCAAGCCGATTTGCAAGATACGAAAGCTGAATATTAACAATCTGTAATATTTCGTCTTTTGTCAATTTATGGAATAAGATAATCTCATCAACCCTATTAAGAAACTCTGGCCGGAAATGCGATTTTAACAACTCCTGAACCTTTTTCTCAATTTCTGATTCATCCTTAAACATCTCAAAATACTGACTGCCAAGGTTTGAAGTCATTATTATCACGGTATTTCTAAAATCAACTGTTCTGCCATGTCCATCCGTAAGACGGCCTTCGTCAAGAACCTGTAAAAGTAGATTGAACACCTCAGTATGCGCCTTTTCTATTTCATCAAGCAAAACCACTGAATATGGCCGTCTTCTTACCTTTTCGGTTAGCTGTCCGGCCTCCTCGTATCCTACATAGCCAGGAGGCGCGCCTATAAGACGGCTTACAGAAAATTTTTCCATATATTCTGACATGTCAATCCTGACAATCGCATTTTCATCATTAAACAGAAATTCTGCAAGGGCTTTTGCAAGTTCTGTTTTGCCAACCCCTGTTGGCCCCAGAAAAATAAATGAGCCAATCGGTTTTTTCGGATCTGAAAGACCCGCGCGATTTCTTCTAACAGCATTTGCTACTGCCATAATCGCATCCTTCTGTCCAACAACCCTTTGTGAAAGCCGCTCTTCAAGATGAATAAGTTTATCAATCTCTCCCTCAAGCATTCTGCTTACAGGAATGCCTGTCCATTTCGATACAATGAGTGCGATGTCTTCTTCATCAACCTCATCCTTTATCAGGCGGAGACTTTTATGATTTTCTTTAGCTGTTTCTTCTTCAATCTGTTTTTCAAGCTCTATCAGCTTGCCATACTTATATTTTGCCGCAGTTTCAAGATCTCCTTTTCTTTGCGCGTCTTCAATGAGGTGTTTTACCAGTTCAATCTGCTGTTTTATTGTTTTTATCTTTTCTATTTTTTGTTTTTCCTTCATCCATTGGCCGGTAATTTCCTTTTGCTGTTTTGCAAGCGCTTCAATCTCTTGTTCAATCTTCCTAAGTCGTTGTTTAGAAGAGGAAGATGTTTCTTTGTTCAGGGCTGCGCGCTCAATTTCCAGCTGCATAAGTTTTCTATCAATCTCGTCAAGCGCCTGCGGTTTGCTTTCCATCTCCATCCGTAACCGACTTGCTGCTTCATCAATTAGGTCAATTGCCTTATCCGGAAGAAATCTATCCGAAATATATCTGTGCGAAAGAATAGCTGCGGCAATAATGGCATTATCGGTTATTTTAACGCCGTGGTGAACCTCGTATCTTTCTTTTAATCCACGCAGGATGGAAATTGTGTCCTCAACAGAAGGTTCATTGATATATACAGGTTGAAATCTTCGTTCAAGCGCTCTGTCCTTTTCTATATATTTTCTATATTCATCAAGGGTTGTCGCACCGATGCATCGTAAAACTCCTCTTGCAAGAGCCGGCTTCAGCATATTTGAGGCGTCTATAGCGCCTTCTGCCCCGCCAGCCCCAACAAGAGTATGCAATTCATCTATAAAAAGAA
>CAZSTE010000089.1:0-5098 GCA_964609735.1 uncultured bacterium | reverse complement strand
GCCTGAATTAAGAGATCTTTCTGAGGGCAAAAAGGTAAAGAAAAAGGAATACTGGGAAATAAAATGTCCTTTGTGCGGAAGGATTGCAGAATCAATTCCGACAGACGAAGATTCCCGGCTTGATTCCAATTCCATTTACGCGATCACAAAAAAAGAACAGGAGGAAATGTGTTTGCTTGTGGGGAAGATTTATGGGATACCTGTGGTTTCTATGAGATTTTTTAATGTCTATGGGCCGCGACAATCATTAAGCAATCCATATACGGGGGTTGCCGCAATTTTTATCAGCAGAATAAAAAATAATAGGCCGCCTGTTATATTTGAGGATGGACTTCAGACAAGGGATTTTATATGGATTAGCGATGTTGTGAGGGCGAATATTCTTGCGCTTGAAAATGAAAAGGTCAACCATCAATGTTTTAATGTAGGAACAGGAAAACCGATTGGTATTCTTGATGTTGCCCAATATCTTATTAAACTTTCAGGAAAAAAAATCAGCCCCCTTATTACCTACAGATTTAGAAAGGGTGATGTAAGGCATTGTTTTGCCGATATAACAAAAATAGAGAAAACCCTTGATTTTAGAGCTTCTGTTTCTTTTAAAGACGGCATGTCAAAACTTTTACGATGGTCTGATTCCATGATTGCCGAGGATAGATTTACCTGTGTAATGGATGAACTGAAGAAGAAAAAACTGGTATGAAGGAACACATCTTTCTCAGCATTGTTATTCCAGCAAGAAATGAACAACAACTCATTGCAGCAACGATTGAAGCCATAGCGTCTGTTGTCAACCCAGATTTGGCTGAAATTATTGTTGTTGACGACCATTCCACCGATGATACCTTATCAAGGGTTGTAAAACTCTGCGAAAAATTTAGACAGGTAAAACTGGTTTCTAACAGAAAATCTGCGGGATTTGCAAATGCGTTAAAAACAGGTTTTGAAAACGCCCGTGGAGAATTTGTTCTTCCTGTTATGGCGGATGGATGTGATGATCCGCAAACAATACCTTTGATGCTTGAAAAGGCAAAACAAGGATATGACCTTGTATGCGGATGCCGTTATATGAAAGGGGCAGAAAAAAAAGGAGGTCCAAAATTACAGGGGTTCTTTTCAAGGTTTGTGTGTCTTTCCTTATATTATCTTACAAAAATTCCAACAAGGGATGTGTCAAATGCCTTCAAACTCTATAGACGAAATATTCTTCAAAATATTCCTTTAAAAGAAAATGGATTTGCCGTATCAATGGAAGCGGCAATAAGATTTTATGTGTCAGGATGCAGAATTTGTGATGTGCCAACCTGTTGGGAAGGAAGAAAAAAAGGAAAATCAAAATTCAAAATAACAAAAACATTTCCATATATGAGGCTGTATATAGAAATATTGGTGAAATCATGGATAAGGATTTAGATATTTCAGTGGTGATTCCTGCCTATAATGAGGAAAAAAGAATTGAAAAAACAATTCGTGCAATATGCCAATATCTAAAAAATAAGGGCTATCATTTTGAAATTATTGTGGTGGACGATGGAAGTACTGATTCAACATCCCGTCTTATATTAATGCTTTCAAAACAGATTGAAAATATTAGATTGATTTCTCACAGAAAAAATATGGGAAAGGGCGCAGCGGTTAGATCTGGTGTTCTTGCTTCAAGGGGGGGGATGGTGCTTTTTACTGATGCCGATCTTTCAACCCCTATAGCAGAACTGGAAAAAATGGAAAACCAGTTACATGACGGATATGATATTGTAATTGGTTCGCGAAAACAAAAGGGCGCATTAATTCCTGTTCCACAACCATGGCATAGAAGGGTTTCGGGGGTGGTTTTCCATTTTCTCGTCAGGATTATACTCGGGCTTCCTTTTTCAGATACCCAGTGTGGTTTTAAACTTTTCAAAACAGATGTTGCAAGGCCTTTATTTTTAGACATGAACAGCAGCGGATTCACTTTTGATATTGAAATTCTTCATAAAGCATTGACGAGTGGATATAGAATTAAGGAGATAGGCGTTGTGTGGATGGATTCACCAAACACAACAGTAAAATTTTTTAAAGATCCCATTTATATGTTTTTTGATTTGTTGAAGATACGGCGAAAAAAATGAAAAAGACAATATGTCTATTTTTTATTGTTATATTGTGCGCTATCTTATATATTTATGGCATAAAATGGGGTTTGCCGTCAGAGGAAATAAGGAATTTTTGCGTTCAAGATACCAATGTTTCTGAAGAATATGTCAAACACAGCTGGGAAATTTCCAAAAAAAATCTGCCTGAAAAACAAGCACGGTCCAGTTTCAACGCGATTCGTTCCTTTCATCCTGACGAACAAAACATTCTGAAAAGTATAAGCGGAATGTCGCCAGAAAAATTTGATTTTAATCCACATTTTTTTGAGTATCCTTCTTGCCAGATATATATTGTTGCAGTTGCACTAAAAATCCTTTCAAGCGCAGGATTGATAAAATTAAAACCTGATGTTTCTTATTATTTTAAACATCCGGAAGAAATAGCAAAAATGTATCTTACAGGCAGAATAATAACGGTATTGATGGCTGTGTTGGGTTTGATTTTGTTTTATAAGACCGCCGGAGTGTTGTGCGGAAAATATGGTGCAGATTTTGCAACTGCCTGCCTTGGTCTTTGCCCCTTATATGTACTTAATAGCCATTATATGACTGTTGACATTTCCATGGTTTTCTGGATTATATTTTCTCTTTTTTATATTGCGATGTTTGTACAAAAAAGAAAATTTTCCTATATTGCGGCTTCTGCTTTTGTGTTGGGAATTGCAACCGGAACAAAATACCCCGCAGGAATACTTATATTCCTTTTGCCGTTTGTCTATTATGGGATTTATAAAAAATCTATCGGAATATTTACAAGGGATATGGCAATACTATTTCTTTTGTTTTTTGCAGGTTTTTTAATAACAACGCCATACTGCATAATCGCATTTGATGAATTTAAAAGAGATGTTTTATATCAAACATCAGCAAGAGGGATTGGCCCTGCCGGTATTTCTTCCTATATAAATTCCTTTATTAATTTTTTTGCGGCGATTTGGATTGGTTCATATACATTGTTATTTTTGTTTGTTTTGTCTATATATTTTCTTGCGAAGAGAAGAATTTTTGAGGATAGAATAATTCTTACAGGACTTGTTCTGGCAATTGCGCCGCTTTTTATTGCTGGAGGTTTTAAATATGCGCGATATTATTTACCACTATTTCCATTTCTATGTTTGGCTGTCGGTTCTTTTTTTAACGAGATTTCCCGCATAGAAAAGAAAAAAATAAAGGTCTGTGTTATTTTATTGTGTATATTAACAATGGTGCCTGTTTTGGTTAAATCTGTTTTATATTCAAAACTGATGAGTCAAAAGGATATAAGGATTGTGGCTGCAGAATATATTCACAATAACATTCCGGAAAAAACAAGGATTGTGTTTACAAAGGATCCCTGGATATTTGAGGTTCCACCTGTAAATCCGTTGAAATATGAAATAATGGTACAAAAAAATCTTGATAAGGTGCCGGGAAAAAGTTTTTTGATTGTTGGCGAACTACAATACTTTCTCACCTGTGGGAATAGGAATAGACAGATGCAGAATATAATAGAATTTTGTCAGAAAAAAGGCTTCAGGCTTGAAAAGATTTTTGAAAATGAGATTGGCTTTGGTCGGTTTCGTTTTGATTGCCATTGGACGCTTCATGATATGATTTATACCCATCCCAAAATTTTTCTTTTTTATAAGCCATGAATAACAATGTTTTTGACTATGTCCTTAATCCTGATAGGATTGCTCAAAGGCCTCTTGAAAAAAGAGAAGAAGCAAGATTGATGGTGGTAAACCGGCAGACAGGTCGGATTGAACATTTAATATTTAAAGATATTACAAATCTTTTTTCTAACAGGGATATCCTTATTTTAAATAATACCAGGGTGATTCCAGCCAGACTTTATGGCAAAAAACAAACAGGAGGAAAGGTTGAGACGCTTTTATTGCGGAATCTACAGCCTGGCGTGTGGGAGGTTCTCATCCGGGGTAAAATCAAAAAAGGAATGCAGATATTATTTAAGGGACTTTCTGCTATGGTGATTGAAAAAAACAATTGTGGAAGCTGGAATTTACAATTTGACACAGAAAGCGATGAAAAAATTTTTGCCCTGGGCAGGATGCCTATTCCTCCGTATATCAAAAGAGCTGATGATGAAAAAGATATAGTAGATTATCAAACCGTCTATGCGGAAAAATATGGTTCAGTTGCCGCGCCAACCGCAGGATTGCATTTTACAAAAGATATTTTGCGGGAATTGGAAAATAAGGGTGTGGGCATTATTGTTATAACACTTCATATTGGTTATGCCTCGTTATATATAGCCAGAGGAGATGATAAAAAAAAGCAGGTGCTTCCTGAATTTTTTGAAATATCAAAAGAGACAGCAGACATCGTTAATGAGGCGATAAACGCCGGGAAGAATATCGTTGCTGTGGGAACAAGCACTGTAAGGGCTCTTGAAAGCGCAATAAAAGAAAACCGGCTTTACGCCTGCAAAAAATTTACAGATTTATTTATTGAACCAGGTTATAAATTTAACTGTATAACTGGCATGATAACAAATTTTCATCTGCCCGGTTCAACCCATCTATCCATGGTATGCGCTTTTGGAGGGACAGAATTGATGCATAAGGCTTATATGGTTGCCATACAAGCCGGCTACAGGTTTTATTCGTATGGCGACGCAATGTTAATACGATAATTGTATATAAATATGTTAAAATTTATTTTATTATGTTTTCATTTGATATCAATAAAACAGATGGTTTTTCAAGATTATGTGTATTTTCTTTTCCCCATGGAATGATTGAAACCCCTTGTTTTATGCCTGTTGCCACATCCGCAAGTGTAAAACTTTTAACATCAGAAGAGGTTTTTTCCATGGGATTGTCTGCAGTTATACTTAATGCCTATCATCTTTACATTAAACCTGGATTACAGGTTATTGAAGGATTAGGCGATATTCACAGGTTTATGAATTGGAATGGTCTTGCCTTGACAGATAGCGGCGGATTTCAGATGTTTAGTTT
>CAZSTE010000088.1:0-5143 GCA_964609735.1 uncultured bacterium | reverse complement strand
GATTGTAAATCTTTCGCCAAAATTAAAGGAATACAAGATTACCTCTGTAACAGGAGGAAAAGACGCCCAGGGCGAGGTTGTCGTTTCTCTTGTTATTAATGGCATAACCAGCGCGGGAAAAGGCATTAGCACAGATATTATTGAAGCAAGCGCAAGGGCATACCTAAATGCAATAAATCAATTCCTTGCCAGAAAAAACATTACAAAAAAAAGGTATCGCGGGGCATAATATTTTTCTGATTGCAAATTCCCAAACATTTACCACAAAACTGGAACATAGAGATGACAATAACAGAAAAGATTCTCGCAGCACATTCCGGAGAAAAAGAGGTTTTTCCCGGTGAGTTTATTGAAGCAGATGTTGACCTTGTTCTTGCAAATGACATAACAGGCCCACTTGCAATTGAAGAGTTTGAAAAAACAGGCATAAAAAGGGTGTTCAATCCTGAAAAGATTGTTCTTATCCCTGATCACTTTACGCCATGCAAAGATATAAAAAGCGCTGAAATGGTCAAGATGCTTAGAAATTTTGCCCGTACATACCGGGTTATTTTTTATGAAATAGGCAGGGTAGGCATTGAACATGCCCTTATCCCTGAAGAAGGACTCGCAATTCCAGGAGATCTTATTATTGGCGCGGATAGTCATACCTGCACATACGGAGCAATTGGCGCATTTTCCACAGGAGTAGGAAGTACTGATGTTGCCTGCGCCATGATTACCGGAAAGGTATGGTTGAAGGTTCCGCCCACTATCAGGTTTGTGTATACCGGCAACCGCAATAGATATGTGGGAGGAAAAGATTTGATTCTTTATACCATAGGAAAAATTGGCGTTGACGGCGCGCGATACAAAGCAATGGAATTTGCGGGTCCGGCAATAGACAATCTATATTCTGACGACAGATTTACTATTTGCAATATGGCAATTGAGGCCGGTGCTAAAAATGGAATTATAGCCCCGGATAAAAGCACAGAAGAATTTTTATCAGGACTTCATATCCAAAGAAAACCGCTATTTTTTACCAGCGATAGTGAAACAAAATATGAAAATACAGTAGAAATAAATGTGGATTTGATTCAACCTCAGGTAGCAGAACCTCATCTTCCAAGTAATTCCAGAGATGTTAGAGAATTATCACATATCCGGATTAATCAGGTTGTTATCGGTTCATGTACAAATGGTAGGATTACCGACCTTCGAAAAGCCGCAAAAATCGCTCTGGGCAAAAAGGTTCATCCAGAGGTAAGAACAATAATAATTCCAGCAACACAACGGGTATGTCAACAGGCTTTGAAAGAAGGTCTTATAGAAATCTTTATGGACGCCGGATGCGTAATAAGCCCTCCAACCTGCGGACCATGTCTCGGAGGACATATGGGAGTACTTGCAAAAGACGAGATAGCAATTGCAACAACAAACAGGAATTTTATAGGAAGGATGGGACATCCATCAAGCAAGGTTTATCTGGCAAATCCAGAGGTTGCAATGGCATCAGCGATAAAAGGCAGTATTTCTCATCCAGACGAGGTGGTCAAATGACAATAAAGGGCAAGGTATGGAAATTCTCAGACCATATTAATACCGATGATATTATAGCAGCGCGCTACCTCAATACAACCGATGCTTCCGAACTTGCGGTTCATTGTATGGAAACAATATGCCCGGAATTTTCAAAAAAAATATCAAAAGGGGATATCATTGTTGCAGGTGAAAATTTTGGATGTGGTTCAAGCAGAGAACATGCGCCAATTTCAATAAAATCCTGCGGAATTTCTGTTGTAATAGCAAAAAGTTTTGCGAGAATTTTTTTGAGAAATGCGATCAATATAGGCCTTCCTATTATTGAAACGCCTTATGCGGAAACATTTTCGCAGGGCGATATTGTTGAGGTTCATTTTGAAAAAGGAATTATTATTAATCTTACAAAAGGTCAAAAATACGATTTTACAAGGTATCCAGATTTTCTTCAACAAATTATCAAAACTGGAGGTTTAATACCATGGGTAAAGGAAAACTATACAAAATAGGTGTTATCCCCGGAGATGGCGTCGGCCCTGAAATAATAAAAACAGGAATGACTGTTTTAGAATCTGCTTCAGAAAAATTTGGTTTTTCTATTGATCCTATTTATTATGATTTTGGCGGAGAAAGGTATTTAAAAACCGGGGAAACACTCCCTGATTCTGCAATTGAAGAATTCAGAAAGCTGGACGCCATATATCTTGGGGCAATCGGACATCCTGATGTAAAACCCGGCATTCTGGAAAAAGGGATATTATTGAAGATTAGATTTGAACTTGACCAATACATTAACCTGCGGCCTGTTAAACTCTATCCGGGGGTATGGATTCCCATAAAAGATAAAACGCCGGAAGAGATTGATTATATTGTCGTAAGGGAAAATACTGAAGGAGCATACTGTGGAATTGGAGGCGTATTTAAAAAAGGAACCCAGGATGAGATAGCCACCCAGGTTGATGTTAATACCCGCAAAGGCATTGAAAGATGCGTAAAATATGGGTTTGAACTTGCCCGCAAAAGAAACAAAACAAAAACGCTTACCTGCGTTGATAAGGCAAATGTTTTAACATTTGCGGGCGATTTATGGAGAAGAACCTGCCAGGAGGTAAATAAACAATATCCCGACATAAAACTCAATTATGCATTTGTTGACGCAACATGTATGTGGATGGTAAAAAACCCAGAATGGTTTGATGTGATTGTAACCAATAATATGTTTGGAGATATTATTACAGACCTTGCAGCCATTACACAAGGAGGACTTGGCGTTGCTGCCGGAGGCAATATCAATCCAGAGGGTGTAAGTATGTTTGAACCTATTCATGGATCAGCGCCAAAATACACAGGGAAAAATGCAATATGCCCGATTGCAACCATAGCGGCTGGCGGAATGATGCTGGATGTGCTTGGAGAAACAGAAGCGGCTTTATCCATTGAAAATGCCATATGCAAAGCACTTAAGGAAGGCTATATCAAAGGTTTAGAAGCCGGGAAAATGGGTATGGGAACCATGCAAGTGGGAAATCTGATTGCGGAATTTGTTTCAGGATCCTGTAATAAAACATAATTGATATAACGACAAACAACATGGAAACACTAATAAAAAAATGGCAATATGCTTTTTCTCAGTATTTCTTATGGGAAAAATCATCATCAGAGATTGAAAAAATCCTTCTTTCCCTGTGTTTTGCATTTCTTACAGGTGTTTCTGCCCAAATAAGGATTGTTTTACCATTTACACCTGTTCCTATTACCGGCCAGGTTCTTTTTGTTCTTTTAAGTGGCGTAATCCTGGGGAAAAACGCATATGTCAGCCAGATATTTTATCTTGCAGGTGGAACAATAATTCCATGGTTCCAAGGAGCAAATTTTTTATCCATAGGGGTAACCACAGGTTATATCATTGGTTTTATCCCATCTGCATGGATTGTTGGCTACCTTTTGGAAAAAGAAAGCAATAGAAATTTTTTGAGAATTGCCGGTTCTATGGGATTGGGAATTTTTATAATACACTTCTGCGGTATCATGTGGCTGCAGAGTGTGATAAAATTCACTGTTGCCAAAGCCATAATGCTCGGCACAGTACCTTTTGTTTTCCCTGATATAATAAAAGCCTGCATGGCTGTGGCAATAGCAAATAAAATTATGCCGTCTAAGTTTGTTAAAATCCATAATAAACCATTATAAGATTAAAGATTATTATGCCTAAAAAATACAATGTTTGTGTTGTCGGAGCTGGACTGGTTGGTAAAAAAATGGTTGAGATTCTTTTTGAAAGGAATTTTCCGATAAACAATCTGGAAATTTTCGCAACAAAACAAAGACATGAAACTATTTGTAACAAAAATTTTCTTGTGAAAGCCACAGATGACTCATCCTTTAATGGAATGGATTTTGCCTTTTTCGCGGGAACAGAAGGTGAAAAAGGAGCAAGCCAGGCCTTTGGCTGGAAGGCAGTAGAAAAAGGCGCAATTGTTATTGATAATGGCGCTGATTTTAGAATGCACCCTAATGTGCCTCTTGTAATACCCGAGATTAATCCGCATCATCTTAAAAAACACCGCGGATTTATTGCTAATCCTAATTGTTCAACAATAATAATGCTAATGGCAATCGGACCTCTTCATAAAAAATACAAGGTAAAAAACATTATTGTATCAACCTATCAGGCAGTTTCAGGAACTGGAAACAAAGCAATTGAAGAACTTGAAACACAAATACATCAATATATAAACAACCAGCCAATAACAAATCAGGTTTATCCACACAGAATCTTATTTAATGTAATACCTCATATTGGAAATCTTTCTGATGAGTTTGCCGGCTATTATTCAGAAGAGGTAAAAATGATTGTTGAAACAAAAAAGATTCTTGATGAACCGGAGATACAAATTTCTGCAACATGCGCAAGGGTTCCTGTTATTAATGGCCATTCTGAATCAATCACCGCTTGTTTTGAGTTAGATCCAGATATCAATATATGCAAAGAAATCCTTTCCTCTTCGCCCGGGGTAAGTGTTCTGGATAAACCCCAAGAGGCTGTCTATCCGCTTGCTGTGGATGTTTCGGGAAAAGATGATATCCATGTTGGCAGAATAAGAAAAAACACAGCCCTGAAAAATGCAATTGATATGTGGGTGGTTGGAGACAATATAAAAAAGGGCGCTGCATTAAACGCTGTTCAAATTGCTGAAAAACTGATTGAAATGTCTCTTATATAATTTATAAAAACCATCGGTCTTGTCCATTATAAAAATAAAAAGATGGGGTATAAATTGTGAAATTTTCCATCATTTCCATTTAACACAGATTTTTAACACCATATCTGCGAAACTTTGACCAAACCTAATAACCTTGATACAATATTTCAGTCTAAAAAACACCGGGAGGAAAAAAATGGAAATCACAGGCAAGGCGCATAAATTCGGCGATGACATCAATACTGATTACATCATATCCGGTAGGTATAAATTTAAAACACTTGATATGGCTGAACTTGCCACACATATTTTTGAAGATATAAATCCCGGGTTTTCAAAAAAAATTAGCGAAGGCGACCTTATCGTTGCAGGCAATAATTTTGGTTGTGGCTCTTCCCGCGAACAGGCTGTTCTTGCCT
>CAZSTE010000087.1:0-5172 GCA_964609735.1 uncultured bacterium | reverse complement strand
AATAACGGTTGTCCAAAGGCCATTTTTGTCTCCTATTGCCGACTGGGTGATGTTTGTTGTTTTAATAATCTGGGTTGACATACGCCATATTTGTTTTTTTTCATCATAAGAAGAATTAGGGTCAAACTTCAACCCCAATATTGTTGCAAGCATTGTTGCCGCAAGGTCTTCTGCATAATCCCCGGCCTTTTCTTCGGTTTCTCCAAAACTTTCATGTTCAGAAAGATATCCATATTGATTGGGATCTTTTGGAATAGCCAGCCCTACAGATGAGGTAATTAATCTATGGGGTTCATTTGTTGCGTTTTTGCTTATCACAACAAAAAGTATCTGGCCCGGTTTTAGGTAGGAAAGCCCTTCTGTTTTTGAAACCAACCGGCAGTGCGGAGGAAAGATGCTGGAAATTGATACAAGATTAAATTGCGCTATGCCGGCGTTTCTCAGAGCGCGCTCAAAACTTGTGAGTTTTTCCCTATCCTTGCCTACGCCTTTTGTCATAAAAATTTTTTTTGCTACAAAATCCATTTTTTCAACTGTCCCGTATTCGGTAGAATAAAAATTTTAATAATTTAAACCCTTTGTCAATATTTTGTCAAATTTGTTCTTCTGATTTTTCCTCTTTTATCATCTGTATTTTCTCTTTGTCAAAAAATTTTGTTATAATAAAGAACACCAATTATAACAAAAGACAAATAATGAAATCGGATTTAATGACGCCAAAAGAAAGATGGACGGCTGTTTTGAAAATGGAAAAACCGGATAGGGTGCCTTTATTCTGGACTGCAACCCCTGAAACAACCGCTAATATTAAAAAATATCTTAGAATATCCGATAATGAAGAATTATTCACAATCCTTCATATTGATAAGGTTGTCTATGCGTACCCGGCTTATGCTGGTCCAAATCTGCCAAAAGATACCGATATTTTTGCGTGTAGATGTAAAAATGTCTCATATGGAAGTGGGGTGTATGCGGAATGTGTCTATCATCCTCTTGCCCAGTATAAAACAATTGAAGAGGTTAAAAAAAATTACAAATTTCCCACAATTGATTGGTTTGATTTTTCAAATATAAAAAAACAAATCCAGAATAAAGAAAATCTGCCCATATATGGCGGCGGAATGGAAATATTTTTAATTTACGCAAATCTAAGAGGTCGTGAAAAGGCAATGATAGACCTTGTCGAAAATCCTGAAATGGTTGATTGGTGTCTTGAAAATATTTTTCAACTTTACTATAAAATCACCATGGGCGTCTATGACGAAATTCCTGGAAAGGTGCTCCTAACAGGGGTTTCTGAAGATCTTGGCTCGCAGGACAATCTTCTTTTTTCTCCTGCCTGCATACGAAAATTTATACTTCCACGAATGAAAAAAATGATGCGACTTGTACATGAAAATAATGCATATGTTATGACCCATAGTGATGGCGCAATAAGGGATATTATTCCTGACCTGATTGAGTGCGGAATGAATATGTTGGACCCTGTTCAGTGGCGCTGCAAAGGCATGGAAAGAGAAGCGTTAAAAAGAGATTTTGGAAATAAAATTTGCTTTCATGGCGCAATGGATAACCAATTCACAATGCCATTTGGAAGCATTGACGATGTTAAAAAAGAGGTTATTGATAATATAAGAATTCTTGGAAACGGCGGAGGATTTTTTCTTGGTCCATGTCATAATCTTCAGGCAATTACACCACCGGAAAATATTGTCGCAATGTATGAAACCGCCTATGAATATGGTTGGTATTAAGATATGCTTGATATCTCTGAAATCTTTCTTTCACTCCAGGGAGAAGGCTGGAGACAGGGTATTCCTGCGATATTCATCAGATTTTATGGGTGCAATTTACAATGCAGGTTTTGTGATACCCCCATCGCATTTATAAAAAAGCGTTCAATGGATGAGGAATCTATTTTGAAAAAGGTAAAAACCATTTCAGCGGGCAGAATAAAAAACATCATTATTACCGGCGGAGAACCATATCTTCAGAATTTTACAGCCCTTGTCCGTAACCTAAAGCAAAATGGTTTTTCAATCGCTGTTGAAACAAATGGAACAATATGGAGAAAAATTCCAATCGACTGGATATGCGTCAGCCCAAAAAAAGAGGCGAAAGAAATATCTCCAACCGGCTATGATAACAGATTCAAAAAAATCGCAAATGAATTCAGGTATATTATCACAAAGAAACAGGATTTCGCATTTATTGATAAAACAATAACACGGCCTGTGATATTACAACCTATTAATAATGATATAAAAATTGCGTTGATAATATCTGATGAAATAAAAAAACATGGAATGCCAAACTGGTTTTTACGGTTTCAAATGCACAAACTTATGGGAATCTTATGAAAACAGTCGCCCTTATTTCTGGTGGAATAGATAGTTTCGTTGCTGCGGCTTTTGAACAGTCCAGAGGCTCAATAATTTTTGGGTTAACAGTAAATTATGAGCAGATTCACAAAAAAGAACTTAATTCCGCTTTGAAGATTGGGGAATTTCTCAAAATAAAAGAACATAAATTTATTCATATTGACCTGGGTTGGCTGCCATCGTCAATCACAGATAAAAATTACATTGGAACAAACCATCAGAAAGGCATCCCACCAAGCTATGTTCCGGCAAGAAATACCATCCTGATTTCTTTTGCGCTTGCTTATGCTGAAGCCATTGATGCTGATTCAATTGTGATAGGGGTACACTGCATTGATTATTCAGGATATCCCGATTGCAGGCCTGAATACATTAAAGCGTTTCAAAGGATCCTTGACATTGGAACAAAAAAAACAATTGAAGGCGGAAGGATTGAACTAAAAGCGCCGCTTATCATGATGAGAAAATCAGAGATTATTAAACTTGGCTTTTCTCTGGGGCTTGATTTTTCAATAACATGGTCCTGCTATAAGGGTGGATTAAAAGCATGCGGAATATGCGATGCTTGTAGAATACGGCTTGAAGCCTTCAAAAAAGCAGGTATGCCCGACCCCATTGAATATGAAACCAATTCCACATAAAGGAGCACCTCTTATTATGGAAAAAATCGGTCTTTTTGCATCAGGCGATAGGTTTTCCCATATTGCCTTTCAGGAAATAAAAAAACGCGGTTTTTTGCCTGTTGTTTTTAGTTTTGAAAAACCCTCTTTTCCCGATAACAAAAATGAAATTATACTGACATTCGGGGATATTGAAGCTTTTATAAAACATGCCCGCAGTCTCAATATAACAAGGGTTGTTTTTGCCGGAAAAATGTATATGTCTGATATTTTTAAGAAAAAAATCGCGATATCCGGCTCAAATTTTCTTGCCAGAATCAAGCGCTTTAATTCTGAAAATATTTTGAATAATCTTGTCGGCTTTCTTGAACAAAATCATATCAAAACAATTCCTCTTACAACCATCTTCAACGAATACCTTGTTCAGGAAAAATTATACACATCAACCATTCCAACAACATTCCAATGGAAAGACATATATACAGGCTGGGGTATAGCAAAACAGGTTGCAAAAATGAACATTGGCCAATCAGTGGCAGTGAAAAATGGAATCGTTGCAGCTGTTGAAGCAATTGAAGGCACCAATGACATGATTAAAAGAGCAGGCGGGTTATGCAGTGATTTTGTGGTTATAAAGGTGATAAAAAACAATCAGGATGTAAGGTTTGATCTGCCAACCATTGGACCAATAACAATACGAACTATTTCCAGAGCAAAAGGAAAAATCATTGCTGTTGAAGCAGGTAAAACAGTTATGGTTGACGCCAAAAATACGGTTGCGCTGGCAGAAAAACTGAATATTGGCATTGTCGGCTTTAAGGGAAAGGAGATAAGGTGATTATTAAAGAAAACAAAGACGAGATTTTACGTTATCTTGAGGATTCTTCAAATTTCTCCGGCGGCCGGTGTGATAGGGTTTATATCCCTGAAAATACAAAAGACATCATTGAAATTGTTAATATGTGCAACAGCAAGCATATCCCTCTCACGGTTTCAGGCGGAGGAACAGGCACTGTTGCCGGAAGAATTCCCATAGAAGGTTCTGTTATTTCTCTTGAGAAGATAAATAACATTGTGGAAATCAAACAAAGTACAGCCGTTTGCGAGGCAGGGGTGATTATAAATCAATTTCTTTCTGAGATAGACACGATAAACAGATTTTATCCTCCGTTTCCAACAGAAAGAAATGCGTTTATTGGCGGAAACGTATCAACAAACGCTTCTGGAGAGTATAGCTTTAGATTTGGGCCAACCCGTAAATATGTATCCCGCATTAAAATGGTTACAGGAGGCGGAAAATCAATTGAAATACCACGAGGCAGATATTTTGCTGATAAAAACGGCGTTATAAAAACCGATTTTATAGAATTTGAGATTCCAGCCTATATCACCCCTCCTAGTAAATGTTCTGCTGGATATTTTGCTGCACCTGGAATGGACCTGATAGATATTGTCATCGGTTCAGAAGGAACACTTGGGGTTATCACAGATATTGAGGTTCATCTTGTTGAAAAGCCTCCTGAAAGATTTATTATGATTATTTTTCTTCCGTCTGAAGAGAAAATGTTTGAATTTCTTTATGATGCGAAAGCAAATTTCATAAAGGATATGTATACGTTTGAATTTTTTGATGAACACAGCCTGTTTTTTCTTCAAAACGATTTTCCAGAAATTCCAAAACACAGCTGCGCCTTTTATATAGAAAGTGTCAATACTATGGAATTAATGGAAAGATGGCTTTTATTTTCTGAACAATACAATGCCAAGGATGTATGGGTGGGAAGCGACCCGAAAAACTATCAAAGATTGATTGATTTTAGACATAAGCTGCCAGAAAATATCAATGCATATTTCAAAAAGCTGAAAATCACAAAAATTTCTCTGGATATCGCTGTGCCAGAAAAAAATCTCAAGGAGCTTGTCGGTTTTTATAGAAGGATTGCAAAGGAATCCGGCATCCAAACAGTCCTGTTTGGACATATTGGCGAAAACCACCTGCATTTTAATCTTTTTCCGCGTGATGAAACAGAAAAAAATGTCGCAAAACAGATTTACATAGATTGCATTGAAAAAGGTCTTTCTCTGGACGGAACAATCTCTGCCGAACATGGCATTGGCAAGATTAAGTATCCATATCTAAGGATGATGTATGGAGATAAAGGAATAAATGA
>CAZSTE010000086.1:0-5187 GCA_964609735.1 uncultured bacterium | reverse complement strand
TATCAGGTTCATATCCTTTATAACATCTTTTTTTATTGCCCTGAATCCATTTTGCGAATCGGGTATCCATTGAAAGGCAAGCAATGATGTCAAAAATGACATTGATATATTTGTTAATCTTCTAATAAAAGGCATATTGGTTCCTTTAATCCTCCTTTTACCCACGATAATTCCCACCTTTTTATTGTTTTCCAACTCCTGTAAAAACGAATATATATCTGATGGCATATGTTGGCCATCTCCATCCATTGTTATGTAAATTGAAAAAGGTAGATTTTTAAGATGTTCAAAAGCGGTTTGTAAAGCAGCCCCTTTGCCCATACATTGCGAATGCCTGATTACAAAAGCGCCATTTGCTCTAGCGATATCGGCTGTATTGTCGGTTGAACCATCATCAATAACAAACACAGTAGGAATAATCTTAATTATTTCACGTATAAGAACTCCTATTGATTGCGCCTCGTTATGTGCCGGAATTAAAACCGCTATATTGTTTTTATCCATTACTAATCAATAATTTCAGATTTAACATATTTGTCAATGTATTGTTTGATTTTTTCATATTTTGCTTCTTTTTCCAACTGATTGTTTAAGATTCTTTCTGCCTCCTTTCTTGCCTGCTCAAGAATTCTTATATCCGTGATGATGTTCCCTATTTTAAGAGGAAGAACCCCGTGCTGACGAACCCCAAGAAGATCCCCTGGACCTCTTATTGAAAGGTCTATTTCAGAAAGTTTCAGACCGTCCTCAATTTCCAGAAATGATTCAAGACGACTGACTATTGCTGGATCATCTGAATGATATACCAAAAGACAATATCCAAGATGCCCGCTTCTGCCCACCCTGCCTCTCATTTGATGCAATTGGGAAAGTCCGAATTTCTCTGCCTCATCAATAACAATAAAATTGGCCTCTGGAACATCTATTCCCACTTCTATTACTGTCGTGGAAATAATTAAAAGAATATTTTTGCCACGAAAATTTTCAATAACTGAATTTTTTTCTTCCGACGATAATTTCCCATGCAAAAGTCCCACACAATCCGGGCCTAACATATTTTTAAGGATTTCAAAATGGTGCAAAACAGACGAATGTTGATTGCTTTCAATGGACGGCGCAACAAAATATCCCTGTTTTCCTTCTTTTATCTGTTTTTGAATAAACTGATAGACAGTATTGATTTCTTCGTTTTTAAACAAATAATTCACGATATTTCTTTTCCCTTTTGGAATTTCGCCAATAATAGAAAGGTCGATATTGCCATATATTGTAAGGGCTATGCTTCTTGGTATGGGCGTGGCGCTCATTGCAAGATAATGAACCTTTTCTGCCCGTTTTTGAAGCAGGTTTCTTTGTTCCACACCAAATTTATGTTGTTCATCAACAACAATTGCCCGAAGTTCTGGATAAACAATTTGTTCATTAAGCAACGCCTGTGTTCCAAAAATAACCTTTATCTTACCGGTCTCAATTTTTTTTATTGTTTCTTTTTTCATCCTTTCAGGAAGCCCTCCTATTAAAAGAGCGCTTTCAATTCCACATGAAAGAAAAAATGGATGCCAGTTAAGATAATGCTGTTCAGCAAGAATTTCTGTAGGCGCCATAAGCACAGCCTGATAGGACTTTCTTGCAAAAAACCAGAGAAGAAAAATCGCAACCACTGTTTTGCCAGAGCCTACCTCTCCCTGAAGAAGCCTATTTATGATCTTGCCAGTTTTAATATCTGTCAGAATATCTTCTTCTATTACCTTTTTCTGGTCCTTTGTAAGACTAAAAGGCAATATTGTTTCAAAGTTCTGAACTAATGAACTTTCGAACTTAAATTCATTGATATCGGGCGCAAATCTTTTATGAATATTCTTTTTATATATAAGACCCAATTGAAGTTTAAAAAATTCGTCAAAAATAAGATATTTTCTGGCTTTATCAAGATTGATTTCATTCCTTGGAAAATGAATATTGGCAAGGGCGTGTTTCATGTTTGATAGGTTTAAACGAATTCTATCTTCGACAGGAAGAATATCTGGTGGATATTCAGATAGGTTTTTTAGCACGTATCGCATACATTTTCTCATAAACCCCTGGCTTATGCCGGAAACAATAGAATAAACAGGAAGGATATAATCAACACCCCTTTTTTTCTCTATAATTTCAAAAAGTGGATTGTTAATTTGAAAATTTTCTTTATACTGTTCAATCCTGCCATAAATAAAAACCCTTATTCCTTTTTTTAACGTATCCAGCACATACAGCTGATTAAAAAAAATAAGATATATTACCCCTGTGCCATCTGAAACAGCAACTTTCGCAAGAGAAATATGTCGTAATTTTTTTTCTTCAGTCGCAATTACTTCTCCTTTCAAAGAAACGGTTTCACCCGGCATTACATCGCTAATTTTTCTAATCTGTCTTCTATCAAGATATTTCCTTGGAAAATGAAAAAGTAAATTTTCAACTGTATGAATACCCATTTTTGAAAAATATTCAGCCCTTTGTTGGCCCACACCAGGAAGAAACCTGACAGATGTTTCTATCAATAACATAATTAACGAAGTGGTAATTCCATCTGCTGTTTGGTTGGAGAGATTATATTGTAAAATTTAAGTATACGAAGCAGATCGCAGATTGGGGAAGGATAAACCTTTCTCGGTTCAATTTTGTCAATAACGCCGTAAATAATTGTAGGAATTGTCATTAAATGGTCAATTCCTGTATCCTGCAATTTTGTAAGAACCTTTTCTTTTAATTCAATATGGGCGGGCAATTGTGGTATCACCAATAATTTTTTAAATGTTTCTTTGTTAAACCAATCGGTAAGCTTTTTTATTTCGTCGTCCTTGGCAAACTCAATAATTTCAGGAAATGTTTCAAGAATCCTAGCTGTTATCTTACAGGTATGCCACCCCACTGCTTTTACAACGGCTGCGGGAATATTCTCTATTGTTGTTTCATCTAAAATGAAACCGGTATCAAGGGATGATTCTCCTGCTTTTTTATTTCTTTTAACCAGAATAAGATTTCCATGCCGCGCAGTAAAATACCTTCTCTGCTGAAAAAATTCCTCTACAATCTCTAAAATGACCTCGCTCATGCTCAGGGTATAAAGTAAAGCGAAAGAAAATAACCGCCTTTAAGAAATATAGTAATTATGGCTCCAATCGCGAGATAAGGCCCAAATGGAATATAATCGTCCCACCTTTTTTTCTTAGAAAAAATAAGCCCCAAACTTATAATTGTTCCTATAATTGAGCCAAAAAATATCGAGACCAAAACACCCTTCCATCCCACAAAAGAACCAATCGCTGCTAGTAGTTTGAGATCGCCGCCGCCCATCGCTTCTTTTTTCCATATTATCTTTCCTATCAAGGCGAGAGCAGCCACAATAAAAGCGCCACAAAAAGCGCCTAAAAAACTATAAAAAAAACGGTTGATAGCCGTCCACTGGCCTGATGGATAAAAAAAGAAATTTTCGCAAAGAGGCGCTCCAATCAAACCGATGAAAATTAAAGGCAAAACAATGATATCCGGCACAAGAAATGTTTCAAAATCAATCCCGCTTATAATAAGCAGTCCCAGTGTAAAAATAAAATAAAAGAAAAATGGGCAGTATACACCGCTTACCCAGAATTTTTCATAAAGAAGAAGGGTTAACAGTCCCATTATAAGTTCAACAATCGGATACCTTGGCGATATTGTTTTTTTGCAGTATCTGCATCTGCCACGAAGAAAAATATAACTTAAAATAGGAATATTATCATACCAGTGTATTGTTCTTTGGCATTTGGGACAGAAGGAAGAAGGATAAATAATTGATTTTTTTCTTGGCAATCGGTATATGCACACATTTGCAAAACTGCCAAAACATGCGCCAAAGAGAAAAATAAAAAATTCTTTCATGGCATTAAAAGTTTTTGTCCAATAAGTATCTTATCGGTCTGTAAATTATTCAACTGTTTTATTTTCTGAGCGGTTGTATTATATTTCTTTGCTATGGAAGAAATTGTATCTCCCTTTTTTACCGTATAATAGGTTGCTGAACCCTGTTTCTGTGCGCCGATGACAGTATTTTTTGGTGATACGGAAAATTGTTTTTTTAATGCAATAATCTCGCTTTCATGCTGAACAATCTCTTCCAAAAGCACCTGTATCTGAGAGGCGACATCCTTTTTAAAATTTTGAAATTCTTCTTTGTTAACAAATCTCTGCTGGTCTAATGAATCAATCTCATCTGCAATTTGTTGGATTGATATTTTAAGTGCAAAAAGGTCTTTTTGATAATTAACCATTGAATCATTCAATGCCGCTGATGTTTTCAACATGTCATTTTGAGAGGTTTTTAATGTGTTAATATCCTGTTTAAATTGATTGTTTTTTTCCTCCTGCGCTTTTTTAAACGCATCAAATTCCTTAAATTGATTTTGTGATAGGTCGTCCATAGCAATTTTTATATCCCGAATTTGATTTTTCATCTCTTCTGAAATATTAAGTATTGCAAGCTGCTGCTGTTGCTGGGTTTTTTGTATTTGTTCAAGCCGTATGTTTGTTTCCTGAATCTGTTTGTTAAGAGAATCATCCAATACGGCTATTTTTTGGCTGGTTTCATCCTGTATCATGGTGATATCATCTTTCATAGCAATGGGCGATGCACATCCACAAAAAAGGATAACTAAACAACAAATAAGAAGTGTGTTTTTCATTGCTTTATCTTAAATTCACATCTTCTATTTTTTGCCCAGGCTGCCTCATTATGTCCAGGGTCAGCAGGATTTTCCTCTCCATAGCTTACGGTGTAAAGACGCTTTGGCGAAACACCCAATCCGATAAGAAAATTTCTCACACTAAGGGCTCTCTGCTCTCCAAGAACAAGATTATATTCGTCACTTCCTCTTTCGTCGCAGTATCCTTCAATAAGAATTGAAAGTTTTGGATGGTCTTTAAGGTAATCAGCAAGCATTTTAAGTTTTTCCTGCTGGTCTGTTCTGATATTGTATTTATCAAAATCAAAATATATGGGCTCAAAACTCGCGGGTTCAAATTGAGAAGATTCGGCAGGCGGTTTTGTGGAAGGAATTTCTTCGCCTGTAAGGGCAGCCATTTGCTCCTCTTCTGTTGCGGTTGCTGGTTCTTCAACCGGTGTTTTAGCAATCTGAGGCGTGATCGGTTGCGGTTGCGGTTGCGGTTGCTTCT
>CAZSTE010000085.1:0-5229 GCA_964609735.1 uncultured bacterium | reverse complement strand
TTCTCATTCCCTTTAAAATTGCATCATTGTTAATCTTAAAACCATTGTTTTTTAGTATAAATAATGTTTCAAGAGCCACTGCTGCATTATGCACCTGGTGTTTTCCCAGCATTTTTATTGACACATTTTTTAGTTTTTCTATCCCTGTAAAATTAAAAACCTGGCCATTAAAAAAATCATAATGTATAGTTCTCGCTGAAAAATCCTTTCCATAAAAAAACGGTTTGGAATTGCGTTGTTTGCAAATTTTATTAATAACCCCTGCTGCTTCTGGAATTTGTTTTCCAGAAACAACCGTGGAGTTTTGTTTTATGACACCTGCTTTTTCAAAAGCAATCTCTTGAATACTATGGCCAAGATATTCCATATGATCATACGAAATGGGACTGATAATTTCTATATCAGAATCAACAATATTTGTGGCATCAAACCGTCCGCCCATTCCCACCTCACAGATACATATATCGATCCCTTCCCTTGAAAAATATTCAAAGGCAACCGCGGTAAGTGCTTCAAAATATGTTGGTTGCATTTCAATGGATAATCTATCACAACATTTTTTAATCTCTATGCACAGATTATCAAAAATTTTTCCTGGAATCGCCCTGCCGTTTATTTTTATCCGTTCTTCAACATGAATAAGATGCGGACTTGTATAAAAACCAACCCTGTAATTATTTTCTTTCAAACAACTGGCGAGAAAATTTGCGATTGAACCCTTTCCATTGGTACCTGCAATTAAAATTGACCTGTATTTTTTGTGAGGATTACCAATCTTCGAAAGCAAAAAACGCATCTTATCAAGTCCAAGTTTAATTCCAAAATCAGTAAGTTGTTCAAGATAGGTGTGTCCGGATATACTCATTAGGATGTTGCGAATATAGAAAGAATTTTGGTAAGGACGGGCTTTAATTGACTTCTTGGGACAACATTATCAAGCATTCCATGCTCAAATAAAAATTCAGCCCTTTGAAATCCAGGTGGAAGTTTTTGCTTAATTGTTTGTTCAATAACCCTTGGCCCTGCAAAACCAATAAGGGATTTTGGTTCTGCAAGAAGAATATCTCCGAGAAAGGCAAAACTCGCCGCAACCCCTCCCATTGTTGGATCTGTAAGAATAGAGATGTAAAGTGTTTTTGATTGTTTCATCTTTCCAACAACCTGGGATGTTTTCACCATTTGCATCAATGAAAAAAGACCTTCGTACATTCTTGCGCCTCCGCCTCCGCCTGAAACGGAAATAAATGGTTTTTTCTCAATCATCGCAAGTTCGCAAGCCCTGACAAATTTTTCCCCAACAACAGAACCCATGCTCCCCATTATAAAACTGCTATCAAGCACTGAAAAAACAGCAGGATATTTTCCTATAAAAATTCTCCCATAGGATAGCGCCTCATTCAATCCGGTTTTTTTCATTTCTTCTTCAAGCTTTTCTCTGTATGTTTTTGGACCTTTAAATCCCAAGGGATCATCAGAAACAATATTCGCATCAAGTTCTTCAAAAGAACCCGTTTCCGCAATAAGGTCAATCCATTCTTTTGTTGTTAACCTAAAATGATATTGACAGTTAGGACATATCCTAAAATTTTCTTTAAGCTTACCTTCATATATAAGTTTTCCACACTCAGGACATCTTTGCCATAGCTCCTTTTTTACATCAGGCGCCTCTTTTGGCTTTATTGAAATATATTTTTTTCTGTGTTTGAACAACATTTTATATCAAATGGTATTGTTTCAAAACGCCTTCAATCTTTTTCTTGTTTTCTTCAGACGGCGGTGTTAGAGGCAGTCTTAATTCTAGGTTAATCATTTTCATAAGGAAAAGACAGGTTTTAACCGGTATTGGATTGGTTTCTATAAAAAGCGCCTTAAATATATTAAATAACTGTATATGAATTTTCCGGGCATGATCCCAGTTGTTTGATAGCATTGATTGAACCATATCCTTTACCTGAGCAGGCATAATATTGGCGGCAACAGAAATTACTCCCTTTCCGCCAACAGACATAATGGGCAGGGTCAATGAATCATCACCAGAAAGAACGTCAAAATTGTCTGAACAAAGAGAAATAATTTTACTAACCTGGTCTAAACTGCCACTTGCCTCTTTTATTCCCACAATATTTTTCATCTCTGAAAGTTTTGCCACTGTTTCTGGAAGAATTGAAATGCCTGTTCTTGAAGGCACATTGTAAAGAATAATCGGAATATCAACATGCTCTGCAATTTCTTTATAATGATTATAGAGACCATTCTGGGTTGGTTTGTTGTAATATGGGGTAATGATAAGCGCGCCATCGCAACCTGATTTTTCTGCAAATACAGTCAACTGCAAAGCCTCTGCTGTGGAGTTAGACCCGGTGCCCGCAATAACAGGAATCCTCCGATTAACCACCTCCAGGGTAAATTCAATTACCTGTTTATGTTCATCATGGGTCAGGGTTGCTGCTTCACCGGTGCAACCAACAGGAACAATGGCATCAGTACCATTTAAAATTTGAAATTCAATAAGATTTCTATAAGATTCTTTATCAAATTTTCCATCCTTAAAGGGTGTAACAATTGCAATCATTGAGCCTTTAAACATCGTATTACCTCCTTATATACCTTTATAATACATCAATAATCCTGGAAAAGTCAAACCAAAAACCTGTCTCTTTTCCATTGCCGCCTGGATAAAATACAGCCTCTTCTTTTGCCAAAAATCAGGAGAATTGATTTTATTCAGTATTTCATTTATAATTTATTCCCAAAAATAATCCCCTTCGCCACAGAATTCATAATGAAAGGTGTATTCCATGTCAACACCATTAGAAAAATGGGTTCAAGAACAGGCGGAATTAACACAGCCTAAAAGTATTCATTGGTGCGATGGCTCAGAAGAAGAGGCCAGATGGATTATAAAACGAGGAATAGAGGAAGAAAACATTAATGGAAATCCTGTTTTTTATCGTTTGAATCAGGATCTCTGGCCAAATGCATATCTCCATAGAAGTCATCCAACAGATGTTTCACGAACAGAACATCTCACCTATGTTTGTCATCCTGATAAGGAAACAGCAGGACCTACCAACAACTGGATGGAACCTGAAAAAGCAAAAAATATGCTGAGGCAATTGTTTAATGGTTGCATGAAAGGCAGAACAATGTATGTTCTGCCATATATGATGGGACATCCAGATTCTCCTTTTGCAAAGGCGTGCGTGCAGATTACAGATATTTCGTATGTTGTTGCAAGTATGAGAATTATGACACGAATGGGTAAAAAAGCCATTGAAAAAATCGGGAATAGCAATAATTTTGTAAGGGGTTTACATTCTGTTGGTGATTTTAATCCAGAAAGAAGATTTATTATGCACTTTCCTGATGAAAATCTTGTGTGGAGCATTGGTTCAGGCTATGGAGGAAATGCGCTTCTCGGGAAAAAATGTTTTTCATTGAGAATTGCATCATATCTTGGATATAAGCAGGCATGGCTTGCAGAACATATGGTTATTATTGGCATTCAAGATCCGCAGGGCAACATAACCTATATAACGGCTGCTATGCCTTCTGCCTGTGGAAAAACGAATCTTGCAATGATGGAATCCGGCCTTGAAGGATATAAGATATGGACACTCGGCGACGATATCGCATGGCTTAATATTGGTCCTGACGGAAGGCTTTACGCAATCAATCCTGAGATTGGTTTTTTTGGAGTTGTACCTGGAACATCGTCAAAGACAAATCCCAATATGATAAAAACATTGAAAGGACGAAATTTTTATCCAACACTTTTCACAAATACTGCATTAAACCTTGATACAAATGAACCCTGGTGGGAAGGTTACGATACACCCTGTGGAAATAATATGGTAGACTGGCAGGGCAAGCCGTGGGATATTTCATCCAAAACCCCGGCAGCGCATCCTAACTCACGATTCACTGTTTCAATCTATAACACCCCCACATTATCAAAAGAATTTGATAATCCCTACGGAGTTCCAATATCAGCAATTATTTTCGGCGTAAGAAGAACAAACTGTATCCCTCTTGTTACAGAAGCCTTTTCCTGGAAACATGGTGTATTTATGGGCGCCCGATGCGGTTCAGAAACAACTGCGGCTGCAGAGCAAAAAGTTGGCGTTTTGAGAAGAGACCCAATGGCAATGCTTCCTTTCTGCGGTTATAATATGGCTGATTATTTTAGGCATTGGCTTTTAATGGGAACACGGATAAAAAATCCGCCGCGAATTTTTTGTGTCAACTGGTTCAGAAAGGACGAAAATGGACAATTCTTGTGGCCTGGATTTGGAGAAAATATAAGGGTGTTAAAATGGATGCTTGATAGAATTTCCAATCGCATTGGGGGAAAAGAAACGCCCATTGGCATTGTGCCAATGCCGCAGGATATTGAAACATCTGGAATTAATATTTCCAGCGAGAAAATGGAAAAATTATTGAATATAAATAAGCAGGAATGGCAACAGGAAATAAAAGAAATCAAAAATTTTCTTGATACATTCGGGACTAGGCTTCCGCCTGAAATATGGCAGGAATATCAAAAATTATATAATCAGTTGCAGTAGTGGTAGGAGAACTAATTTATCAGGAGGAGTTATGACCAGAAAAAAAAGATTGATGTTGACTTTTCAGGGCAAACCTGTGGATAGACCGGCGGTTTCTTTTGGCGGAATTGGGGGCTGGAAGATGGAAAAGGATGATAATGAATTTAATGTATATAACGATCCTTCCTGGCGCCCGCTGATTGATATGGCTTACGAGAAAACCGATATAATCCGCCAGATTTGTCCGGTCTGGAAGGGAATAAACGATAATGGTCTGGCTGAATTAACAAAGGTAGAAACCTGGCGGGAAAAGAATTCTTTCTTTACCCAAACGACAATAAATGCGCCTGGTAGAAAATTGGTATCTCTGACTCGTAGAGATAGAGACGTTCAAACCGTGTGGGTACTGGAGCCTCTCTTAAAAGACAGAAATGATGTTGAGGCCTATTTGCATCTGCCAGAACCTGAGGCCGGTGAACTGGATATAACTCCTTTGCTTACGGAAGAAAAATCTCTCGGGGAAGCAGGCATTGTAAGTGTGGAGATGAATGATCCTATATGTGCTGCGGCCGGTCTCTTTGCTATGGAAACCTACATGGTGGTAGCCTTAACAGAACCGGCTCTCTTTCACCGCCTTCTGGAACGGTGGGAACGTCTGATTTTCCCAAGATGTCAACAGGTA
>CAZSTE010000084.1:2877-5243 GCA_964609735.1 uncultured bacterium | reverse complement strand
ACCTGCTGAAACAGCCTCTTTATCAATACCTCAATATAAGGTGCCTTCTGTTAACATAGAAGGAAAAAGAGATCCATTTTCAAGTGGAACATTGACAATGGAATTGATGAAAAAACCCAGTCCAACGCAAATAGCCAGGATCTATCGTCCTGAAATAATAACAATAAAACCAACTCCAATTCTGGTGGTTCCAGAATTAACAGGTCAGGAAAAAGATGAGGGAAAATCACCAAGAGGAAAATTTGAGAAGATAACGCCAATTTTAAAACCAGAAAAACCAGAGATTTCAGAAATTTCAACCGCAGCCCTTTCAAATGTTGTGGGTTCCAATCTTTTACATCCTGAGAAGGTTTCCAAGCCGCAAACATCCCCTCTTATTATTCCACAGGTTGAATGTCCTCTTGTATATAGAGGAAGCTTGGTTATGGAAGGGATTGAATATATCTTTATTGAGGGGAAACAGAGAACATATAGGGTAACGGTTGGTGATATGGTGGAAGGATTCAGAATTTTGAAAAAGGAAAGAGGGGTTCTCACCCTTTCAAAGGACGGCGTTCTTATAGAAATTTCTGCTGAATAGGTGTGAAAAGTTGACGCTGAATGTTTTAAAAGGTAATATATACAGAGGAGACAAATGAATCGATTCCTGAAAGTACAATTTATAGTGGTGGGGCTGATATGTTCATTCGGCTCATATATGTTATTTGCGCAGACACCCCAGGTTTCTTTCAATTCCTCGACATCGCAGCTTGATTCCTTATATGCCGATGCAATTAAAAGCTATCACGAGAAGGATTATGCAAAAGCAATAGCGATTTTCAATCAGATTCAGGGTCTTTCTCCTTCCTATAAACAATCCCAGATTGCACACTATATCAGAACTGCAAAATCGCGTCTTGGCAAATCAGGTTCTGTTGATGTTTTTAATCCTTCTGACCAGAGAATTAAGGAAATATCCATAACAAAAGAAGGCGAACTTGAAGCAATGCTTGATCAATCTCAAAAGGTTTTGCTTGATGTGGCAGGCTATATAGAATCCATAGAAAAAGATGGCAAACTTACAGAATTTCAGCTTTTGGGGCCGAAGTCAAGTCTCAAAATGGCAAAAGAGGCGTATGAAAATTCTCAATACACAGAGGCAATCCGCCTTGCCAATAAGGCGCGATTTCAGATTGATGAACTTCTTGGCCAGAAAAAACCAGGAATTGTTCTTGGCAAGGTTGCTGATTATCCTGTGACCCTTAATCTTACAGACGCTGATCTTCAGCAAACATTGAAGCTTATATACGACCTTACAGGCGCTAATATTGTAATGAGCCAGGGTATCACAGGAAGGGTTTCAATCAATGTAAAGGACCTTCCGCTTCAAAGGGTTTTAGACCTTATATGCGAAGCGAACAATCTTAGATATATAGAAGATAATGGTGTTATTAAGATTATGACAATTGATGAATTTAACAAATCCCCTGCTGGCGCACAATCACGAATGAGAAGGGTTTTTCAGGTTCATTATGGAGATGCTGCCGGCATTATGAAGGCATTGAAAGAAACATTTCCGCTTCAAACGATTGTTTGTGAGCCCAGAACCAATTCTATTGTGATTGATGCTCCTGATGACGAAACAGCAACAAAAATCTCAGATGTTATATCTGCGCTTGATACCCCGATATCACAGGTTCTTATTGAAGCCAAACTTGTGGATATTACCCTTTCTGATGATAATTCGTTTTCAATAGATTGGCTTATAAGTTCACGATTGGCTTCAGGACTTGATGCAACAGTGACAGGTCCTAAATTCGGGGTTAATCCTACACATACACCCGGGGTTTCTTCTTCTCTTCCGCAGGATTCGTTTTCATTTGGTGTTACAAACAATGATGTTAATATTCTGATACAGGCGCTCAGCGCAAAAGGCCAGGTGAAGATGTTGCAGGCGCCAAAGATAATGTGCCTTAATGGCACAACCGCAATTATCAGCGTTGAAACCAATGTTCCTTATCTTATTCCAAAAGCAACAGTATCCCAGCAGGGAGAAACAGCGGTTACCGCTGAAACATTTGAGATATATGAAGATGAGGTTGGAACCGAGTTTATGGTGACCCCTATTATTCAGAGAAACAGAAGCGTATTTTTGAATCTGAGCATATATGATTCCCGTTTGATCGAGATTAAACATCTTGCCGCAATCGTTGGAGGCGAAGCCTATGAAACAGATCAGCCCGTAATATCCAGCAGGGAAACAAATCAGAACATTGTTGTTTTTGATGGGCAAACATTGATTATTGGTGGTATGATTCAGGACAGAAAAGAGCTCAGAACGCGAGGCGTTCCTTTTTTGCAGAATATCTGGCTTTTTGGAAATCTTT
>CAZSTE010000084.1:0-2867 GCA_964609735.1 uncultured bacterium | reverse complement strand
AGGAAGAAATCTTGTCGTTTCTGTCATATTTTTTGGAAATCTTTTCAAAAAAACAACCTATAGCAATTCCAAGAGTGAACTGCTTTTGTTTCTCACGCCGAGGATTATAAGCACATATGAAGACTCAGAGTTTGTAAGCAAACCGGATTTGCAGAAGAATCAACAGGATATCAAGGCCGGTATCATTGAAAGATTTTAAAAAATAAACCAATTTTTTGAAATGCCGGTCTAATATATAGAAATAGAAGAGGGGGCAAACAAAATGAAAAAAATACTCTCTATGATTTTGGGATTATGGCTTGCTATTGGTTGTATGGAGCCAGAGGTATTTGCCGCAATATCAAAAAGAGGAGGTTCAGGCACAAATACAGCCTCAAGCGTTGATCTGGTTGTTGCAACAGTTGCAGGATTGCTCAGACACCCAAAAAAAGAAATCAGGTTGCAGGCGCTTCAGGCGCTTATTGCCGGTATGACAGAGGGTTCAAACGAGGATGACGATGATAGTGGCGATGATGACTCGGGCTCTGGTATTGAGGATATTTTTTCTCTTAAATCCGGGACATCAGAATCCCAGGGGCTCGGTACAACCGTGTTTATTCCTGAATTTTTTACAATGCTTTCAGACCAGGATCCTCAGATTAGAGATCTTGTTTCAATAGGCCTGGATGAACTTTTTGGAACAGATGTTAGTTTGATGCGTTTTATGTCTGACCCTGACCCTATTGTAAGAAGATATGCAATGCGGCTTTTTGTGGTAAAAACCCTGACAGAAAAAGAAACAAGCGATGAAAATGATGATGACGATAATAAGAAAAGTAAAAGCACAAAGGATATTTTGATAATGAGGATGCTTTTATATATGACAAAGGATCCCGACCCCGAGGTAAAACAACTTGCGCTTGATACCCTTGAAAAATTTATGACAAAACTTGAGGAAGATTACAAAAAACTTATGGAGACAAAATCCGGGCAATAACATTTTTACGCAGGTTTATCTTTTGGAAATAATCTTTCTATATGATGGTTGAATCGCTAAGAATCAAAATGACCTTTATAAAAAAATCAATTGTCGTGCTTGTGTTTTTTTTGTTTCCTGGTTTTCTTTTTGCCCAAAGACAGTTCACCCTCAATTTCAATAATGTTGATATCCTTACATTTATTCGGCTTGTGAGTGAATTTACAGGTGAAAATTACGTTATTGATCCTGCTGTCAGAGGAAATGTGACAATCTTTTCTCAAAGCCCTGTTGAAAGCGAAAAATTGAACCAGGTTTTTCATGCAGTGCTTAATCTTTACGGATACACAGTGATAAAAAAGGATAGTGTTTCATTTGTTGTTCCTTCAATAGACGCAAGGGCCAGGTCCCCGATTGTGAATTTTGGAAATATCCAGGATGACAAACTGGATATCCATATTACCCAGGTTATACCGTTAAGGTATTATCCTGTTGATACGGTTTCTCAGATTTTAACCCCCTATCTTTCAAAGGCAGGCCAGATTTCTTTTGACAATCGCAGCAATACAATGTTTATTTCAGATTTCGGCGCAAATATAAAAAAAATTCTTGAAATTGTTGACACAATTGATCAGCCAAGTCCTCCTGGAAAAGAAACACTGCGAACATATAAGCTTCAAAATGCCGGCGCGGAAGATGTTGCAAAGATATTAACCGATATCCTTACAAAGAAAAAGCCTGCGCAGACAAGAACCACAGGGCAGATTTCTCAGCCGGCAGTGGTTGCCGTAAAGCCGACAAACTCCATTATTATTTATGCAGATGTTGATGATTATCCCGGGATTGAAAATCTTATTACTGACATTGATGTGATGACAAATCAGGTTCTTATAGAGGCGTTTATAGCAGAGGTATCATACAAAAGCGAGCAGGATCTGGGAATTCAATGGTCAATGGTACAGGATTTTGACCATAACAGATACACCGGTTCAGCAGAAACAAACTTTGGCGTTGAATCAGCCTCCTCTGGATTAAGGGTTGGTTTTACAGACACAAAAACACTTATTGACCTTATGAGGCTTGTTGCATCAGGAAAAGATACCCAGTTTAATATATTAAGTACACCTCAGATAATGACAGCAGATAATACTGAGGCGATAATCAATGTTAGTGAAAATACCCCTTATCTGAAGGAAACAAGATTTACAACCACAACCGGCGGTTCTGGGACCGACACCATTAGAAGTTATGATTACAAGGATGTCGGAATTATTCTAAAGATTACCCCTCAAATAAGTCAGGATAAATATGTACGTCTTAAAATCCATCAGGAGGTAACAAAGGTTGTTACCGAAAATACAGAAGGCGCATTAACAACAGCAAAACGTGAGGTGGACACAACCCTTATAGTGCCAAATAATAAAACCGTTGTGCTGGGTGGGTTGATCAGGAATGATAATGAAAATACTGTGAATAAGGTTCCAGGATTAGGCGATATACGCGGTATTGGAAGGCTTTTCAAAAGACAGACAAAAGGCAGTGTGAAGACAAACCTTTTGATTTTTATTACGCCCCATATTATTACAAATTTTGAAGAGGCAGAACGGATAAAGCAGGAAAAGGAAAAGATATTAGAAAATGCCCAAAAAAAATGATTTTTCTTTGACAGAAGAGGAAATGGAAAAACTTATTGACCAGGAGATTCTTGGAAAATTTCCATACACATTTTTAGAAACATTTATACTTCTGCCTTTGAAAGATAGCCCTGGAAAGATTGTTTTTGCTACAGAAGATCCATCGCGGATTGATCAGGGAGAAATAGAACATTTCACAGGAAGGAAGGTTTCTTTTATAATTCACGAGAAAGAAACAATACTTAATCTACTAAAGAAACATTACTACAATCCATCCT
>CAZSTE010000083.1:0-5293 GCA_964609735.1 uncultured bacterium | reverse complement strand
AAAATCACCCCTTTTGGGGATACGTATTTTGTAATCTGTCTTTCCACACCGCTGGCAAGGTCCTTTATAAAAAGATTTCCTGTCTGGGTAATATCTCCATTTGCATCCCTAACAATATCCGCCACATAACAAATCTGACCTTCATTGGACAGTTGGCTATACGCAAGTATCTCCCATGGGATGGACACCTCTTTACTTACAATAGGCGCAGTGTTGTCTGTAACAGTTATTTTTAATGTGTAAAAACCAGCTGTACCTGGCGCAGGCGTTCCAGAAAGCACGCCTGTTGAAGAATCAATGGTTACACCTGTTGGCGCGCCTGAAAGTTCCCATTTATAATTACCAGACCCTGATGAAACTGTAAACTGAATATTCACAGGCTTGCTTTCTTTTCCACGGGGCAGTGTCTGTGGCAAAATGGTTCCAAGCTGTTCAATAACAGTTATTGTTACCGGCCATGTCGCTGCCACACCTGTTTGCGGATAGGCATTAACTGAAATGCTGTACGAACCGGCTGGTAACGAATCGTTTGCTGTAACCCGAAGGGTTGCATACCTATAAGGAGATACTGTACTGGGTGTAATAGTAACAGTAAGATTGGACACATATGAGGTTTCTGTCCAAACAAAATCGCCACTTTCGCCTTCACCATGATAGGCATGATACTCAGCGGTTTGGGTGCTTCCAGAACCTCCTGCCCTAACACTAATGAATCTATCTCCTGGAATTGAGGCTGCATGTAAAACATTAATTGCTGTGATATAGAGAATGCAGGATAATAAAACCCTTATTCTTTTCACATTCTCCTCCTATTTCGCTTTGTTTTTTTCTTTATTTTGTAAATCTGTATTCGGTTTTTGTCTTGTAATTATTTCCCTTTTTTTATTTCCTTTTCTGACAAAAGAAATTTGATGATGAATTTTCAAAGAAAAAAGATCTTTTGCGCTTTTTATATTTTATATCTTTGTATATTCCTGTCAAATAAGCGAATAAAGGAAATATTTTCTGCTGTGAAAAAAGAATAAATATTAATTTACAGAATAATAAAATCATGTTAAGATATTTAAAGAAATATAATGGAGGGTTAGCCTAACGGTAAGGCAGTGGACTTGAAATCCACCGTCTCAGCGATGGGACATGGGGGTTCAAATCCCTCACCCTCCGTGGCATTATTCCACACTGTTTCCTTTTCCCAAAGGGATAAAACATTTACCAATGGTACTGACAAATAGGAGGCAACAATGGCTGGACTTGATGTAACAATAGTAGGCGGAGGAATGATTACAAATGATTTACTTCTTCCGAGCATTTATCATCTACAAAGAACAGGAATAGTGAAAAGCATTCAGATCTCCGCATTAAATAGCGCGCCGTTAAAACATCTAAGAGACAATCCCCAGCTTCAGCAGGCATTTCCAGGTCAAATGTTTACGCCATATCCTGACATTTTAGAACCAGAAGAAAACAGTTATCCCCAATTGTATAAAAGGGTTATTTCAGAAATGAAACCACGTCAGATTGTCGTTGTTGCCATGCCTGATAATCTTCATTACCAGGTGGTAATAGAGGCATTAAAAAACAATCAGCATGTTTTATGCGTAAAACCTCTTGTTCTTCAATACAACCAGTCCCAAGAGATAGAACAGATTGCGCGAGAAAAAGGACTTTTTGTTGGAATTGATTATCACAAAAGATTTGACCGCCGCAGTTTAATAGCAAAACTTTCATATCAAATGGGTTGTTTTGGCCAGTTTGTCATGGGAGATGCAAAATTAATTGAACCGTATTATTACAGATATTCAAACTTCCAGAACTGGTTTACCATAGATAGAACCGATCCATTTGTTTATATTGGGTGCCATTATATTGACCTTGTTTATTTTATTACAGGATTAAAACCAATCGAGGTCTCTGTGGAAGGAGTGAGGGGAAAATTTCCAAATGGAAACGAGGGATTTTTATGGTCTGATGCAAGGGTTAGATTTGAAAACAAAGCAATATTATCTGTAACCAATGGACTTGGATATCCTGACGCTGGCGCTGGAAGCAATGACCAGGGGCTTGTAATGTACTGCGAAGGCAATGGAAAAACAGGCATGATTAAACACGATGATCAGTATAGAGGAGTTGCCTATTGTTATCTTGAAAATATTGGACCTGGCGGTTCTGCCTACAATTATGTAAACCCTGATTTTTTCCGTTTTGTACCATGGGAAGGCGAAGGATATAAACCTGTTGGATATGGAGTCGACTCGGTTTCTGCTATTATTGGTTCAATTAAATATATTGAGGATACCTGCGGAGACAATCTTCAACAACGACGCAATGCGATTGAAGAAATAAACAAAAAAGGCATTATTGCGACACCCGCGAATAGTTTTATCAATGAACTTGTGGTGGAAGCCGGCAGACTCTCAATTCTTAATGATGGCCGACCTGTAAAAATTCCATATGAACCAACACCGCATATAGAATTTAGATAATGGCTGTATTTTTATTACAGGGGATAAATATTTAGAAATCTACCTTTTTACCCGGGCATTGCCTTCCCAGATGCTCCAAATCTCTTCTTCATCGGCGGGTTGCGCATAATCAGTAAGAAGGGTAACAACCAGAGCGCCGCAAGCCCATCCAAATTGTATCCATTTCTCAGCAGGCATATTCTTCAAAATGGCGTAAAGAACGCCTCCCACAAAACCATCTCCTCCGCCGATTCTGTCAAGAACAAAAATTTCGCGTGGTTCTACCATATACCACTGACAACCAACAGACATGATTGCACCCCAAAGATGCTGATTGCTGCTAATAACCTGCCGCAGGGTTGTCGCAAAAACTTCTGTTTTAGGAAATGTCTCTTTTGCCTTTTCAATCATACCCTTAAATCCATCAATCTGGGATTTAATATCCTTTCCACCGGGTTGTGGTCCCTGAATACCAAGACAAAGCTGAAAATCCTCTTCATTACCCACAAGTATATCTGAAAGAGCCGCAATTTCATAAAAAATATCGCGCAACTGTTTTTCTCTATCCTTCCAGAAAGATGCCCTATAATTAAGGTCAAAAGAAATACGGGTATCGTATCTTTTTGCTATCCTTGCAATCTTCAAACAAAAATCGCCTGTTTCAGGGGATAACGCAGCAAATAATCCAGACATATGAATAATCTGAACGCCTTCCTTCCCAAAGATCCGTTCAAGGTCAAAATCTTCTGCTTTTAATGTTCTACCAATCTCGCCGGCTCTATCATTCCATACCCTTGGACCCCGGGCGCCATAGCCGGTGTCTGCAATATTGATTTGATGCCGATAACCCCATGGCCCACCCTGCGGAACCTGTTTTGCTTCAACAACAATATGTCTGCCTTCCAGATTATCCTTTATAAACCTCGCAACTGGATTTCCCTTTACAAGACCGGTAAGAACCTTTACAGGCAATCCCAAATATGAGGAAACACTGGCAACATTGGATTCAGCGCTGGTTGCCTGCATAAAAAAATTTGTACTGCAATGAACAGGTTGATTATTCAACGGTGTTAATCTGATACCCATACTTGTTGGCACCAATAAAGAAAACATACAGTTTTTCTTTAATTCCATGATTATTATCCTTTTGTTAGCAAATGAAAACAATTTTATTTATAAGATATTATATATTTCTGTTATATGTGTCAAGACAAGATATTATTTTTTATTGGTTTCATTAATAGGGTGTGTGTTTATATTTTTAAATCTATCATAAAACAAGAAAAATGAACATATAAAACCAATTTCCATGCCGCTTACCATTAATCCCTTATAGAAAGACCACAATCCAGAAGATATATTATACAATTTTTCAGGTAGATATATGAAAATAATCACTGAAAAGAAATAAAGAAATGCCAGGGGCATAAGATGATCAAGAAATGTCCTACCAAAACCAATACTGCTTTTGATGGACTGCCATACACCGCAGTTATCGCTGAAAAGAACAATGGGTGCAAAAAGAGATAAAACAATGTAATATACCGGCAGTGTAAGCCATCCAGCCCATAGAATCATCATGGTTAATGAAATAAACCGCGAAGAAATGTTTCCTGTGGCTTCTGCCAACATTATAATAACAGCAGCAATAAATACAACAATAATCACAAAAAGAAGCTTTAATCCGAGAAATTTAAGAAAAAATTCAACGCAATGTTTTAAAAATAAATTAAATGTCAGTGTTTCCCCGGATACAATGTTTTTTAAACAGCCGTAAACGCCGCAGGTCAGAAAATTTTCTATCATAAAAATCCCTATCAGCCAGTAAAGCTGGGTTTCTATCTTGGGTTGTGTCCATATATATTCAAGGCCCTCTGTTATTAAAAATGTTGAAAAAAATACAACCAGAAATAATAAAAACTTATCCCTGGTGGGCTGGAATGCCGAATAAATAATTTGTTTCAGGTGGATCATAGGGATTTTTGTAATTCCTGCGTAAAAAAATCACTTACATTATCAATATCAATATCAATGGATTTTTTTGTTTTTCGTTCCATTATTTCAATCTTTCCCTGGTTTAGTTTCTTTCCCAGTGTAATACGATAAGGCATGCCAAGAAGATCTGCATCGGTAAATTTTACACCTGCGGATTCATCCCTGTCATCGTAAAGAATATCCAACCCCGATGATATAAGGTTTTCATAAATTTTGTTGGCGGCTTCAACAATTATTTGATTTGACATATTCACAGGCACAATAACAGCACGAAATGGCGAAACTGAAATGGGCCATATAATTCCATTGCTGTCATGGTTTCCTTCTATAATCGCTGCCATAACCCTACTTACGCCAATCCCATAACAACCCATAACAGCAGGTTTTTCCAAACCATCCTTATCTGTAAAAAAAACATGAAGTTTTTCACTGTAATCAACACCAAGTTTGAAAATATGACCTATCTCAAGTTCAGCGCAATCACCAGCAGCAACAAATTCTTCGGAAAATTTTCCGCCAATAACGCCTGAATCCGCTGGCTGGATTGAAACATTCAAACCGCATCGTTCAAAAATTTTATGATATGCCCGCCGCATTACAAGATAGATATTTTCTGTTTCAGCGTCGGTCCGGCTAAAGCTGTAACAATCTTTCATAAGGAATTCTCTCGACCTTATAATTCCAAATCTTGGCCTGATTTCGTCTCGGTACTTTGTTTGTATCTGATAAAGCATCACTGGAAGATTTTTCCAGCTTCTTACATATTTTCTGACAATATCAGAAACAACCTCTTCATGCGTTGGACCCAGAAGCATTTCGCGGTTATGCCGATCCTT
>CAZSTE010000082.1:0-5302 GCA_964609735.1 uncultured bacterium | reverse complement strand
CAAACCAAATATAAGTTTTGAGATAACAATCCAGAGACGATTTATAAGCTGTTTTGTTGGCTCTAAAAAGGTTTCCATTTCCTATAGCATTCCTTTTGTGATATTACATTTATTTTCCAAAACATTCCGGGTCAATCAGGATTTATTTTTTCTTAAGCCAGGGCATCATGTTTCTCATTTTTGTTCCAACCTCTTCTATAAGATGTTTTTCAGCCCTTTTTTCAAGAGCATTAAAAACAGGTCTGCCAACCTGATTTTCAACAATCCATTCCCTGGCAAAAATTCCTTCCTGGATTTCTTTCAATATTTTTTTCATTTCCTGGCGAACCGAGTCTGTAATGATTCTTGGTCCTCTGGTCATATCTCCATATTCAGCCGTATCGCTTATTACCTTTCTCATGCCCTGAATGCCTCTTTCTATTATTAATTCCACTATCAGTTTTAATTCATGACAGGTTTCATAGTATGCAATTTCCGGCTGGTAGCCGGCTTCTACAAGCGTATCAAATGACGCTTTAATAAGTTCGGTTACACCCCCGCATAATACAGCCTGTTCCCCAAAAAGGTCTGTTTCTGTTTCTTCCTGAAATGTGGTTTCAACAACGCCGCATCGTGTTCCGCCAAGTCCTTTTGCATAGGCAAGGGCGGTTTTTAATGCCTGACCTGTTGAATTTTGTTCAACAGCGACCAGACATGGAACGCCTTTTCCTTCGGTAAATTGTGTTCTTACAAGGTCTCCGGGCCCTTTTGGCGCAACCATAAATATGTCTATTGTCGCAGGCGGTTTTATCTGGCTGTAAACAATTGAAAAACCGTGCGCAAAACCCAGGGTATGTCCATTTTTCAGATTTGGTTCAATATCACTTTTATACACAAAGGGTTGAAGATTGTCCTGTGTTAACATCATCATAACATCTGCCTGTTTAACAAGTTCTGTTGTGTTCATAGGTTTAAAACCATCTTTTTCTGCCAGATTCCAGCTATTGGTTCCTTGAAGTTCTGAAACAATAACATTTAAGCCGCTATCTCTAAGATTAAGCGCATGTGCTCTGCCCTGGCTGCCATACCCTATAATACCCACAGTTTTCTTTTTTAAGACGCTGATATCCGCGTCGCTTTCATAATAAATTTTTGCCATTTTCCTCCTCCCTTGGTTGTGGATTATGTCTACCTGTTTATTTCTCTGCAGATTGCTATTTTTCCTGTTCTTGTTATTTCTTTTATGCCAAACCCCTTCATTAAATCAATCATTGCATCAACCTTTGATTGATCGCCCACAAGTTCTATGGTGAGACTTTTTTTACAAACATCAACAATCTTTGCCCTGAAAATATTTACAAGTTCAACAATTTCAGTTCTGCTGTTGCTATTTTGTGTGTTAACCTTTAGCAAAACAAGTTCTCTTTCAATATGATTTTCTGTGGTTAAATCCTGGACCTTTATAACATCTATCAATTTGTTAAGCTGTTTATAAATCTGTTCTAAAATTTTTTCATCGCCTCTGACAACAAGGGACATTCTTGAAATTGTAGGATCTTCGGTTTCTGCCACAGATAAACTGTCAATGTTATATCCGCGGGCAGAAAACAAACCAGCTATTCTTGCAAGAACCCCGGATTTATTTTCTACCGTCACCGAAATAATATGATATTGATTTATATTTGTCATTATGCAAGTCCTTCAATTATTTCTTTTAAACTGGCTCCTGCGGGAATCATGGGAAATACATTTTCTTCCGGTTCCACCACACAGTCCACAAATACCGGACCTTCATTATGGTTAAGGGCTTTAATCAAGGTTTTTTCAAGGTCCTGTTTTTTAGTTACCCTGTATCCTGTTGCTCCATATGCTTCTGCCAATTTTACAAAATCAGGTTGTTTTCCTTTGAGACAGGTAAATGCGTATCTTTTTTCATAAAATAATTCCTGCCATTGTCTTACCATGCCGAGATATTGGTTATTGAGAATAATAACCTTGACAGGTATTTTCTCAGAAACTGCCGTACTAAGTTCCTGAATATTCATTTGAATGCTTCCATCGCCCGCAATATCAATAATGGTTTTCTCCTTGCAGGCAACCTGCGCGCCTATTGCGGCAGGGAATCCAAACCCCATTGTTCCAAGTCCGCCTGAAGAAATAAAGCCTCTCGGAGATTTGAATTTATAGTACTGCGCCGCCCACATTTGATTTTGTCCAACCTCTGTTACAATAACCGCTTCGCCATTTGTAAGACGGGAAATTGTTTCTATGATAAATTGTGGTTTAAGATTATTAGAATCTTTATATGTAAGGGGATATTTTCCTTTCCATACATTTATTTTTTCCAACCATTGTTTTGTGTTTATTTTTGGACAATTATTGATAAATTGTTCAAGAACATATTTTGCGTCTCCAACAATGGGCACATCCACTGAAACATTTTTCCCTATTGAAACAGGATCAATGTCAACATGAATTATTTTGGCGTTTGAAGCAAATTCACTGATTTTTCCTGTTACCCTGTCGTCAAATCTGCATCCAATTGCCAGAAGAAGGTCTGTTTCCATTATTGCGTTATTTGCATATCTTGTTCCATGCATTCCTGCCATGCCAAGATGAAGAGGATGTTGTGTTGGAAATGCCCCCAGTCCCATAAGTGTAAGTGCCACTGGAATTTGTGTTTTTTCAGCAAATTCTTTTAATTGTTCAGCGGCATTTGAGCTTATAACCCCTCCGCCGGCCAATATCACTGGTTTTTCTGTTTTTTTAATAAGGGAAAGCGCCTTTTCAATCTGCATGGGATGACCTTCGTATACAGGTTTATAACTTCTTATTTCTACCTTGTCAGGATACTGAAAATCAGTTTCGGCTTTTTGAACATCTGCGGGAATATCAATCAGTACAGGACCCGGTTTTCCTGTTTTTGCAATATAGAATGCCTCTTTGAATGTTTTGCACAACTGTTGAGGTGTTTTTACAAGATAGTTATGTTTGGTTATAGGCCTTGTGATTCCTGTTGTATCAACCTCTTGAAAGGCATCATTCCCAATCAACTGTGTGGCGACCTGGCCGGTAAGCGCAATAAGTGGTATTGAATCCATATATGCAGTAGCAATTCCTGTAACAAGGTTTGTGGCGCCTGGACCGGATGTGGCAAGACATACACCAATTTTCCCGGAAGCCCTTGCATATCCGTCGGCTGCATGAGCAGCACCCTGTTCATGTCTTGTAAGGATGAAATGTATTCCGCTATCATATAAAGCATCGCATAGTGGTATTACACTTCCACCCGGATATCCAAATATTACATCAACCCCTTCTTTTTTAAGACATTCAACAATAATCTTTGCGCCTATCATTAAACACCTTCTCCTTTTTGATATGCTTTGGCGGTTTGGAGGTAATCAGGCTAATTATAAAACCGCTTAATATTTATGTCAAGAAATGTACCTGTTTATTTTATATTGAAAGATTTTATCTGGATATTATTTGTTCTCTGGCAGAGCCAATAGAGATTGCTGTGATTTTTGTTCCAACAAGTTCTTCTATTCTGTTTATATATTTTTTTGCTGATTGAGGAAGTTGCTTGTATCGTGATACATTACTGATATTTTCGTTCCATCCTTTCATTTCTTCATATTCAACGTCAATCTGTTCAAAAATTTTTGTGTTGAGAGGATATTGTTTAAGAATTTTGTTTTTATAAACATAATTTTTGCCGATTTTTAGTGTTTTTAATCCTGAAAGAACATCAAGCTTGGTGATTATTAATTCATCAATGCCATTGAGAATCGCAGCGTATTTTACGCCAACGGCATCAAACCATCCACAACGTCTGGGCCTGCCTGTTGTGGCACCAAACTCATTTCCAGCATTTCTCAGTGTTTGATTTAATTCATCATGTATTTCCGTTGGGAACGGCCCCATTCCCACTCTTGTTGTATATGCTTTTGCCACGCCAATAATTTTTGTGATTTTTTTTGGACTAATGCCCAGACCGGTACAGGCTCCGCCGGAGATTGGGTTTGAAGCAGTAACAAAAGGGTATGTTCCAAAATCAATATCAAGAAATGTTCCCTGGGCGCCTTCTGCAAGAATTTTTTTACCCCTGTTAATTTCTTGATTAAGATAAAATGATGTATCTATTGCGAGGGGTTGGATTTTTTTTCTGTATATACGATACTGTTCAGCAAGCTTTTCAGCGCTGATGGCTGATTCTTTATAATATTTTCGGAAAAGATAATTTTTTAATTCAAGAGCGATTTTCAGCTTGCCAAGAAACACACCCTCATTGATAAAATCAGATACCCTTATTCCAATTCTGCCATATTTATCTGTGTATGTTGTTCCAATGCCGCGGCCTGTTGTTCCAATCTTTTCGGTTCCTCTTTTTTTATCTTCAATCTGGTCAAGCATTTTGTGGTAGGGAAGTGTAAGATGGGCATTTTCTGCGACAAACAACCGTTTTGAAAAATTGATACCCTGTTTTTTTAGTTTCTCTAATTCCTGAAAAAATGAAACAGGGTCAATCACTGCGCCATTGCCAATAACCCCAACAATATGTTTGTGAAGTATGCCTGATGGAATAAGATGAAACACAAATTTTTTATTGTTATAAATAACCGTATGTCCGGCATTTGCCCCGCCCTGATAACGTGCCACAATGTCATGCCGACCGGCAAGGGTATCAATTATTTTGCCCTTTCCTTCATCTCCCCATTGTGTTCCTACGACCACAGTAACCATTTTAGACCATCCTTTTTATGATTGCTTCTCCCATTTGTGTGGTTGTCGCTGCAGATACGCCTTCGGGTTTCATATCGTATGTTGTGTATATCCCTTCTTTAATAACCTCTGAAAGGGCGTTTTCAAGTTTTTCTGCGGCTTCTGTTTCTCCTATATATCTTAACATCAAGACCGCAGCCAATATCTCGGCTGATGGATTTACAAGATTTTTGCCTGCATACTTTGGCGCGCTTCCGTGCGTTGGTTCAAAAATTGCCACATTATCCCCATGGTTTGCTCCTGCGGAAAGTCCAAGTCCGCCAATAAGTCCTGCGCATAGGTCAGACAATATGTCTCCATATAGATTGGGGCATACCAGGATATCATATTTATGTGGCTTTTGAACAAGCTGCATCGCCATATTATCCACAATTCTGTCTTCAAACTCAATGTCTGAATAATCTAGGGAAATCTTTTTTGCAATATCAAGAAAAAGTCCGTCAGTAAACTTCATTATGTTTGCTTTGTGTACGGCTGTTACCTTTTTCCTTTTATAGCTTCTTGCATATTCAAAGGCGAATTTTATAATTTTTTCACT
>CAZSTE010000081.1:0-5308 GCA_964609735.1 uncultured bacterium | reverse complement strand
ATAAGATAAAAGAAATGGCAGACACAATGGAAAATCTTATAAAAAACGACCCGGAAGATAACATAAGAAGACTTGCTGCATGGTCTCTTGGCAGAATTGATATCAACAGGCTTATTAATCTGCTTGATTCTAAGGATAAAGATATAAAAACAATTGCGATGGATGCCCTAATCAAATTAGACAAAAATAACGTCTCATATATGTTGGATAGATTTCAAACCGAGGATAAAGAAACAAAAAATAAAATTCTGGAATATGTTGCAAGGATGCAAAATCCTATGTTAAATGATAAACTAATGGAAATTGTGGAAAACACAAATGAGGAAATAGAAATAAGGTTAAATGTTCTTACTATTCTTAAAGAAACAGGGACAATGGAACTGGAAGGTCGATTAAATTCAATTTATTATAATGACCCAATTCCAGAAATTAAGGAACTCGCAAAACAAACCCTGGATTTTATTAAGAATAAGGAGAAAAAGCAATGAAAAAGGGATTTACCCTGATAGAACTATTGGTGGTAATTGCCATCATATCAATGCTTGCTGGACAAACCTTGCCTACTCTATCAACAGCCAGGGAAAAAGGAAGGCAGGTAAACTGTATCAATAATCTGCATCAAATGGGGCTCTCTATTGAAATCTATTATCAGGATTACAATGATTATCCAACATGGCTTTCAACCCTGGTTCCATTGTATCTTGCAAATGAAGAGGTATTCATCTGTCTAACAGATAGAAACAAAGGACAAAAAGGACATGGAAATCCGGCATATCCAAATGCGAATGATATACCGCCTTCTCAAATACCCGGTTTAACCCCTCCATATCCCGCGGGATTTGATCAACGGAATCCATCAGTAACCGCATGCAGTTATATATATGAGTTTAGTCCATGTCCTTGCGAATGGTTTATGCTTGGCTATGCAGCTGGAACATACAGCGATGCCGACCTTCATAATGCAGATTCAAATTCAGATGACATAGTTACCTGGCGGGAAGCAAAAATGTGGCAATCCACGCAACAAAAACTTGCTGACACATTGCCCATTGTGCGATGTTTCTGGCATTTTTATAACTATCCAGGGCAAAAGGTGCTCAATATGGCAGTCAAGGATTATCGGGTTTTTACAAGCAAAGAATATTGGGAAACAACATCAGATTGAACCACCAGATTGATATATTATTTTGCCTTCATCGTTTCTCGTGCAATACCTCTTTCTGAAGATTTAATAAAGGCGATCAATTCAGAAATTTCAGGAATATCTGAAAATTTACATAATAAATCTTTTATTACCTCTTGGGTGGTTAGATTTTCCCGAAAAATAATTTTGTATGCCTCTTGAAGAATAGAAATGGTAGATGAGGGGAAATTCCTTCTTTTAAGCCCTATAACATTTATTCCAAAAGGTCGGGCTGGATGGCCATCAGCCATAACAAAAGGAATAATATCCTTTGTTATTTTAGAACATCCTCCAATAATTGAATGTTTCCCTATCCTTGAAAATTGGTGTATCCCAACAAGACCGCCTATAATGGCATAATCATCTACAAAAACATGTCCCGCAATGGTAGCGGCATTGGCTATAACACAATTATTTTTTACCATACAGTTATGCGCTATGTGGACATATGCCATCAATAGGTTATTATCTCCGATAATTGTTGATTGATTCTCTCCTGTCGCGGTATTAATGGTTACGAACTCCCGTATTGTGTTATTTCTACCTATTCTTACAAACGATAATTCGCCTTTATACTTTAAATCCTGCGGAGGATTACCAATCGCAGCGCCTTTAAATATGCGACAATCATCCCCAATTTCAACATTTTCTCCAATGTAAACCATTGGCCCGATAGCGCACCCGGAACCAATTTTTGTATTTTTTTCAATAACAACAAAAGGGGATATCTGCGTGTTTTGGCCAATCTCTGCCTCTGAAGAAATAACTGCGGAATGGTGTATTAAAGACATTGTATATTAACCATCTACAAGAGCAAACATCAAGGATGCTTCACAGGCAACCTTATCATCCACAAATGCCTTACCGTGAATTTGTCCCACCCGGGTTTTCAGCCGGGTTACATCAACCTTTATAACAAGCTGATCTCCAGGTCTAACGGTGCGTCGAAATTTTGCCTTTTCAATACTCATAAAAAAGGCGATTTTTCCTTGATTTTCTTTTTTGCTGAGCATCATAACACCGGCAACCTGCGCAATGGCCTCAACAATTAAAACACCCGGCATAACAGGTCGTCCAGGGAAATGCCCCTGGAAAAACCACTCGTTTACAGAAACATTTTTAATGCCTATTACCCTTTTATCTTCTTCAAGCTCTATAATTCTATCAACAAGAAGAAAGGGATACCTGTGTGGAATAATTTTTTGTATATCATCAATTTCAAGAATGGGTTTTTTGTTTTCAACTTCGCTGAACAATGGCGCATAAATGGCACCAATCTTTTCTTTCTGCAAGACGTTTTTAAGATTTTTTACCAATTTTGTATTCAACATATGGCCGCTTCGGATGCCTATGAGATGCGCCTTGATAGGCATGCCTAAAAGTGCAATGTCTCCAATTAAATCGCAGATTTTATGTCTAACAGGTTCGTTCGAAAATCTAAAGCTATTTTTGATAACTCCATTTTTCCCGATAACAACGGTATTGCTAAAATCAGATCCTTTGCCAAGACCTATCTGCTTTAATTTTTCAATCTCTTCTTCCATACAAAATGTTCTTGCAGGCGCTATTTCTTTTAGATAGCATTCCGGAGTAATTTCAAATGAGGTATACTGAGAATTTATTACAGAATTGGGGTAATCAAGGGTATAGGATATCCTAAAGGTTTCACAAGGAAGCGCAACGAGATGAGAAGAGTTATCAGAAACATATATTGGCTCTTTTAGTTTGTAAAAATTCTTGGGTTCATTTTGTTCAACAATACCTGACTCTATAAAACGCTGGGCGAATACAAGAGCGCTTCCATCAAGGCCCGGACATTCACTGCCTGTTATTTCCACAATAAGATTATCAATACCAAGGCCATAAATAGACGACATCAAATGTTCTATGGTATGGATATGAAATGTGCCATTGGAAATTGAAGAACGACGTGGAAATTTTTCAACATCAAGAAGACAGTCTATATCAGCCTTTATTGCCGGTGCCCCCTCAACATCTTTCCGGATAAATATAACCCCTGTGTTGGGAGGTGCAGGACGAATACAAAGGGAAACCTTTGCTCCTGTATGTAAACCAATACCTTCTATTGAAATAGGATGTTCAATGGTCTTCTGATTCATCTTTATATTTTTGAAGTTTCTTTTCCAGTTGAGAGATTCGGTTTTCAAGCTGTTTAATCTTTTCAAAATACTCAGGAGACCTGCGGAGGTAAGCAGCACATTTCATATCCTCCCATTTCTCTCTTGCAGGAAATCCTGAAACATTGGCATTTGCGGGAACGTTTTTGGTCACCCCTGCCTTACCCCCAATTATTGCATTATTGCCCACCTCTATATGACCAATCAATCCAGCCTGGCCGGCTATAATAACGTTTTTACCTACCCTTGTACTGCCTGAAATACCAACCTGGGCTACAATAATGGTATTATCTCCTATAATAACATTGTGGGCTATCTGAACAAGATTATCTATTTTTACGCCATTACCGATATATGTTTTTTCAAATCGCGCTCTGTCAATTGTCACATTGGAACCAATCTCCACATCATTGCCAATTTCAACCGTTCCTATTTGAGGTATCTTATGATGAACACCTTTTACAGTCGCAAATCCAAACCCATCTCCTCCAATCACGGTTCCTGAATGGATATTAACCCTATTACCTATTGTTATTCGTTCTCTTATTATTACATGGGGAAATATAAAACAATTGCTTCCTATTTTTGTGTAATGACCTATATATCCACACGCGCCAACGATGGTTTCATCTCCTATCTCCACATTATCTTCAATCACAGTATAGGGCTGAATTGAAACATTCTTGCCAAGTTTAACATCCTTTCCTATTATGGCAGTTGGATGTATACCCGGCTTAAACCTTACTGGTTCGGGACCAATTAAACTAATGATTTTTGAAAATGCCAATGTTGGATTTTCAACTCTTATAAGTGTAAGCCCTGAATTATTTATAGGATAATGGTTATTGTGCGACACGATAACAGCGCTTGCTTGGGTTGATTTAAGCAACATCAGATATTTTGGATTTGCGACAAATGTAACAGACCCCTTTTTTGCTTCTTTAATACCGGAAACATCGGTGATAACCGTGTCGGGATCTCCAATAATTTCTCCATCCACAAGTTTGGCGATTTCGCGAACTGTCATTTTAAACATTCCATTTATTTACTTTTTTCTTTGTTTATAAAATCAATAACCTGCTGTGTAAGATCTGCACCAGAAATCCCATAAAACACAGCCTGACTGCTGAGGATAAAATCATATTTTTCTTTTTCTGCGAAATCTTTTATTGCTGTCTGGATTTCCTTAAGACGCACCTCAACAAGCTGATTCCTTTTTTCATCAAGGGCTTGATTTGCCTGTCCTATAAAACTATAAAATTCTTGTTGTAATTTTTGTATTTCCTCTTCGCTTTTCTTTTTTTCTTCCGGTTTTAAAACATCTTTTTGCTTTTCATATGCTTCCTGAGCCTTTCTAAGTTCTTCCTGTTTCTTGGCTACCTCTTTTTGCTGTATCTCTTTTTCCTTTTCAAATTCATCCCTGCTTGTTGCTGTTTTATAATATTGATTAAACACAGCCTCAACATCCACATAACCAATCTTCAATGGTTTTTGTGCATCCTTAGATGCGCTGGCAGAAAAAACATAGCTACTCATCAAACCCATGCCTATCATTATAAAACATAATCTTTTTAAAAATTTCATTATATCTCCTTTTTATTTTCTAAAAACCCATTGTAAATCCTATATGAAGATGACCACGGTCTTGATAAGATTCAGGATTAATTGCCCAGCCATAATCAAGCTGTATAGGAACCGGCATAATTGGAACCTTAATGCGCAATCCCACGCCCGCGCCCTGTTTTAGGTCTCCAAAATCAAAATCCGCATCCCAGACATTGCCTATATCATAAAAAATAATGGCCCATAAAATTTCACTTTCTTTGGTTAAAGGATACAACAATTCTAAATTTTGTGCAAATATTGCCTGACCGCCAAGATAATAATCTCTGTTTATGCTTCTTGGGCCGAGTTCCCGTTCTGAATATCCTCTCACAGTCCCAATACCGCCGCCAAAAAATCTTTCATACACAGGAACATCTTGAGA
>CAZSTE010000080.1:0-5389 GCA_964609735.1 uncultured bacterium | reverse complement strand
GGCTGCCACGGGTTCCCATCTGGATGTTCTCCTTCGGCAGGGTCTGGGAAATTGCGATTCAGGTCAATATTGTTTGCGTTATACCTTCTTGCGCCAAACACTGTTTCATCACCTGCCCAGTAGGTTCCATCAGGATTTGCCAAGGGATTAATCCATACCTCAGCCCTGTTAATAATATCGGTTACTGCGGAATCGACTCCGTAGTTTGATAAAAGGTAATCAATAAGATAAAGCATCATTACATAGCCAGCAGGTTCATTTCCGTGAATTGTGGAGCTTAAAAAAATACGCGGTTTGAAAAAAACATCTGTTGTTCCTGTAATCCTTATACACAGAATTTTTCTGCCATTTACGCTTGTTCCCAACTCATACAAAGCGCATATGTCTGGATGCGATGTTTGAAATTGTGTCATCATAAGAATATATTCAGAATACGAAGGATATTCTGTGTTGTTTATTTTGCGAGAAAACCATGTTGCAGGGTCAGAGGCTGCCATAAAATTTGGATGTTCAAGGATTTCATATGGTATATTAAGGGATAAAAATTTTGTGAATTCTTTTTCATTGGCATAGGCGTATATACCAAAAGGGCTGATTTTTGATATTGATACAATACGTGAAATTTCATTGATGCTGATATGCTGTGGTTGTTGAAACCTGAAATACACCTCGCCCATTACCCTGAAATATTTCTTTTCTGTACTTCCATAACCCATAATTGCAAACAACATAAACAAAATCAGGACTGATTTTTTCATTTCTTTTATATAAAAGAAATTTGAAATTATAAAAAACGCGGGCTTTGATGCGTAATTTATTTTTGTATCAGATTGGTTTCCTTCGCCATCGCATGTTTGTTTGTTCTTAGATACACAATATAATAAATTCCCCCAACAAAAAATGCCCCGCCGATAATATTGCCCAATGTAACAGGAATAAGATTATTAATCAGAAAACTAGACCAGGTAAGACTATCAATGGTTGTGGTTAAACCCGCAGCGCTAACCAAAGCGCTGTTTCCTTTTAAAAACAGCCCCATAGGAATAAAATACATATTTGCTATGCTATGTTCAAAACCACTGGCAACAAACGCCATTATTGGAAAATAAATCCCGAAAATTTTACTGATGGAATCCTTACCGGCTGTTGCAAGCCAAACAGCCAGACAAACCAGCCAGTTGCAACCAATTCCCCTGCAAAAAGCTTCCATAAACGAAAGATTTACTTTTGTAGAGGCTGTTGTCAATGCCGCTATGCCGACGCCCATATCTCCAGTTTTCCACAATCCGCTATAATACATCATAATAACCAGCAGTATTGAGCCGGCAAAATTAGCAATAAAAACAATAATCCAATTTTTAAGCATTTTGTTAACGGACACACTTTTTGTAAGAACACCGGTTAGGATTAAACAATTTCCAGTAAAAAGTTCAGCCCCGGCAATAACAACAAGCATCAGGCCAATGCTAAAAACGCTTCCACCTATGAATTTGGTAATTCCCACACCCAGGTATTTTGATAAATCATGTGTCACCATTGTGCATAATTCAGCACCAAATCCAATATACACGCCAGCTAGAATACCCAGAAGAATCATAGGCAATAATTGAAGGCGAACCTTATTTTTACTAGCTTCCACCATATTTAATGCTACCTCTGTTGGGGATAAAAATCCGTTCATCCTGCTCTCCTTCTGGGGTGGATATTGTTACCCCTGAAAGATGGGGCAAATGTAAAATCCACCCGTTTGTTTTAGAAAAAACAATATCTTATCTATCTATTTTATATCAGAAACATCTTATAAGAAATTTCTTTCTGCCGTATGGGGGGTTTAAAGGGGAAAGATAAAATCAATATATTTTTTTTAATGGACCCGGGCGGATTCGAACCACCAACCAACGGATTATGAGTCCGCTGCTCTGCCGTTGAGCTACGGGTCCAAATACCAAAAGTTTACTTGAAATATGGGAATTTGTAAAGAGCACCAAAGAAAAAATTACAGAAATTGTTGTTATGCTTTTTATATTTTCAGCATTTGAAATTGAAAATAATAAAAAACTGGGATATAATAGGGGCAAAATAAAATTTATACGATAGAGGAGAAAAATATGGCAACAAAGATTCGGCTTGTTAGAAGAGGTAAAAGAAATAGGCCCAGTTACAGCGTTATTGTGATAAGCGATGAAAAAGATGGCAGGGGTGATGTTATAGAAATATTGGGTTATTATGATCCGCTTAAAAATCCTCCTGCTTTTGAGGTAAAGGATGACAGGGTTATTCACTGGCTTAAACGCGGCGCACAACCCTCTGACACTGTAAAAAGTTTTATAAAGAAAAAAGGGCTTTTAAGCAAGATTAATGCGGATTGATATTATTACCATCTTCCCTGAGATGTTTGGCCCTTTGAATGCAAGTATTATAAAAAGGGCTCAGGTTAAAGGGATCCTGGAAATTGGTATCTGGAATCTGCGGGATTTTTCGCGCAATAAACATAAAAAGGTTGATGATTCTCCATACGGCGGCGGCAGGGGAATGGTGTTGTGCTGCGAACCTGTATTTCGCGCTGTTGAAGAGATAAAAAAACAGAATCCTAAATCTTTGACAATTTTGACCAGTCCTGATGGAAGGATTTTTAACGAGAAGATGGCTAAAAATCTTTCAAGGAAAAAAGGGCTAATTATTATCTGCGGCCATTATGAAGGTGTTGATGAAAGAATACGCACCATCGTGGATATGGAAATTTCAATAGGCGATTATGTATTAACAGGCGGAGAACTTCCTGCAATGGTGATTGTTGATTGCGTAGCCAGACTACTGCCAGAGGTTCTTCCGGCAGAATCACCTGTGCATGATTCTTTTTTTGATTCTTTACTTGATTGGCCCTGTTATACAAGACCTGCGAATTTTCGCGGTTTGAAGGTTCCCGACGTTCTTCTTTCAGGTCATCACCAGAAGATTGAGCAGTGGAGATATAAACAATCCATTAAAAGAACAAGGCAGAAAAGACCAGATCTTTACCAAAGGTATTCAAAAACAGGAGGTAGATATGCATCCAAAGGTAGCAGAACTTGAATCAACACTAAAACCAAAAAAAGAGATTCCACAGTTTTTCCCTGGGGATGAGATTGAGGTTTATATAAGGATTCAAGAAGGAGAAAAAACAAGAACCCAGGTTTTCGGCGGAACCTGCATTGCAAAAAAGGGTAAAGGAATCAGAGGAACATTTACAATCCGTAAGATTTCATATGGCGAGGGTGTTGAAAGAACATTTCCTTTATATTGTCCAAATATTGTTAAGATTAAACTTGTGAAATCCCGCAAAGATAACCATCTTGCTCCCAGGGCAAAGATGTATTATCTGAGAAAGAAAAATAAATAGGCATGGCAAATAAAAAGGAACAAGGATTTGCCGGCGAACAAATCGCAGAAAAATTTTTAAAGGAAAAAGGCTATAAAATTCTGGGGAAAAACTATTCAACAAAGGCAGGCGAAATAGATATAATAGCCAGGAAAAACAAAATCCTTGTTTTTGTGGAAGTAAAAACAAGAAGCAGTGACCAGTTTGGTGTTCCGGCAGAGTCTGTCAATCAAAAAAAACTTGCCAGATTGGCGATTGTTGCCCAGCAGTATATTCAGAAGAAACATCTTGAGAAAACGCCTTTCATATTTGAAATTGTATCTGTGACAAAAACAAATAATGATTATAGCTGTGAAATAATTCCCGTGGGCTGATTAATGCTTTCAAAAATTCAGTCAGTAAGTGTCTGGGGTATTGAGGGGCAGCCTGTTAGTGTTGAGGTTGATATTTCAAAAGGCATTCCGGGTATTTCCATTGTTGGACTTCCTGACCAGGCTGTTAAAGAAAGCAAAGACAGAATAAAACCAGCCATCAAGAATTCTGGTTTTGATTTTCCTCAATCAAAAATCACAATCAATCTTGCGCCCGCAGATTTAAAAAAGGAAGGTTCCTGTTTTGACCTTCCTGTGGCTCTTGGAATCCTTGCTGCCCGCCAGGTTATACCAGAAGATGCGACAAATAGATATCATTTTATAGGGGAGCTTGCTCTGGATGGTTCATTACGGCCTGTTCATGGGGTGCTTCCTATGGCAATGTGCGTGAAAGAAAAAAGCAGCAGGTTTGTGGTTCCGTCCGGAAATGCCGCTGAAGCGTCTGTTGTTGGTATTGATGTTTATCCTGTTGAAAGCCTGAGGGATTGTGTGGATTTTATTTCAGGCAAAAGACAGGCGCAGCCTCACAGGCTTAACTGGGACAACGTTCTTGCGTCTCAAAATAAATATGATATTGATTTTAAGGAGGTAAAGGGCCAGATATTGGCAAAAAGAGCAATTGAAATTGCTGTTGCAGGCGGACATAATATACTTATGATGGGGGTTCCCGGTGTTGGCAAAAGCATGATTGCAAAAAGGATACCCACGATATTTCCTTCTCTTACCATAGAAGAGGCGATCGAAATAACAAAGATTCATAGCGTTGCAGGTATTCTTGGCACAGGCATTATTTTTACAAGGCCTTTCAGGCAGCCACATCACACGATTTCAGATATTGCCCTTATTGGCGGTGGAACAATACCAAAACCGGGCGAAATAAGTTTGGCCCATAATGGAGTGCTTTTTCTTGATGAGATCCCTGAATTTCATAAGGATGTTCTGGAATCATTAAGACAGCCACTTGAAGATGGAAGGGTTGTTGTGTCCCGCGCCCGCGGGAGATTGGAATTTCCTTCAAGATTTTTTCTTGTTGCCGCAATGAATCCCTGTCCTTGCGGATATTATGGCGATAGACAAAGAACATGCAGGTGCACTGTTGCCCAGATTATAAAATACCGAAAAAGGATATCAGGACCGCTTCTTGATAGAATAGATATCCATATTGAACTTTCAGGACTTGCTTCAAAACAACTGGTGTCTGATTCTGTTGGGGAGGATTCAGAATGTATTAGGAAAAGAGTGGAGAGTTGCAGGCAAATCCAGCTGAAAAGATTTTCAGGATCTGGCATTTATTTTAATGGACATATGAACACAAAACAATTAAAACAATTCTGTTTACTTGATGATGGATGTAAGAAATTTCTCCAGGATGCCCTTGAAAAAATGGACCTTTCAGCAAGGGGTTATGATAAGGTTGTTAAGGTGGCAAGAACGATTGCAGACCTTGAAGGTTCAGGGAAAATTTCTCTTGACCACATCGCAGAAGCATTGCAATATAGAAGTCTTGATAAACAACTCTGGTAGTATTGATTCTGTTATTTAAAAATATGGCGTTGGGTCCACAGAATAGTTTGTTATTTTATATTTTTTAAGTATCAATTCAAGTGCCTCAAAAGCCTTCTTCCTTTCAGGGCTTCTCCATAAAATTTCCGATTCCTTG
>CAZSTE010000079.1:857-5397 GCA_964609735.1 uncultured bacterium | reverse complement strand
CAATCTGTATTCTTTTAAGGGAAATGTGGATTATATTTTGAAAAAGATTGGCTGCAATATTACATCTCAAAATATATCAAAACAAAAAATAGGAACATCAATTGAATTTTTGCAAAATACAGATAAACGCGGAAGGATTTTTTTACCATCAAGGGATCTATTGAAACGATATAACATTGAGCAATATGACATTTTTCTTGCAGAAATAGCGCTTGATAATTTTGTTAAAACAGGATTTATTGAAAAAAGGTATAAGGCGCCTTCAAAAACCATGCCCATAAAAAGAGACCTTTCTCTTCTTGTGCCCAATTCAGTTAATTGGCAGGATGTTGAGGAGATGTTGGCAAGAAAGATTCCTTTTCTTGAAGATATAAAAATTTTTGATATATACAGGGGCAAAAACATTCCAAAAGATGTAACAGCGGTTGCCGTTGCTTTAAGATTTTCCAATCCCGATGGAAATCTTACGCGACAGGTTATTGAAGATACATTAAAAAATATCATTGAAGAAATGAAGAAAAATTTTTCCATTACCCTGAGGCAATGAAAAAAAGATATCAGATAAATATACTGGGAAGACATTGTACAATGGTTACAGATAAGGATGAGATGTTTGTACGAAGCATAGAGGCAGAAATTAATAAACAGTTAAATCTGTTAAAGGTTTCAATGCCCCATGCGGATAATCTTGATTTGTCTATTCTTTATTTATTTCTTCTTTCAGAAAAAATAGATATTTTACAGGATTCTGTTGAAAAAATAAGAGAACTATCTCAGCAGGTAAAACATAAACTGGCGCTTTTGCGAAAAGAAATTGAACAACACCTTCTATAGAATATAATTTTCCGCAGTAAAATATATAATAAATTTTAACCGTTGTTAAAATCGGCAAAGAAAAAGAAATAGATTTCTTGTCTTAAGAAGTTGACAAATCTTTGGATGCAGGGTATTCTATTACACTTATGCGGGGTGGAGCAGTGGTAGCTCGCCGGGCCCATAACCCGGAGGTCGGCCGTTCAAATCGGTCCCCCGCAACTAAATGCGGGTATAAGAGGGTTCAGCAAAGGTTGGGATTTTTGTTTTGAAAAAATTGTAAATAATTTTATGGTAATATTTGAAACAAAAAATATAAAAAGGATATTCTGAACCCATGCAGATAGGAAAACAAAAACGTTATGTATTTGATTTTGGGACATCCCACATCCGAACCGTTGATCTTTCTCCGGGAAAAAGTGGTAAGAAATTCACAATTAATTCCTATAGTCAGTATGATGCACCTCCCTTTCCTTATGACACAAGAAGCGATGTTTTAAGGACAGAAGGAAAACAATTCATAAAGTCTTTGCAGGCTAAAAGAGTAATGGTTGCTCTTCCTGGGAGAGGAATTCTTATCAGGGCAATCTCTGTTCCAAAGGTTCCTGTTGCAAAACTAAGAGATATTCTTCGTTTTGAGGTTCAACAGCAGATACCATTTCCTATTGAGGTTGTTTCATGGGCATATCAGATTATTGCTGAAACAGATAAAAATTTCCAGATTCTTTTATGCGCGGCAAAAAAAGACGTTATAAACGATTATATTGCCCATCTTGAACCATTTTTTGGGCTTATCCTTGATACACTTGATACTGATTTTTTTGCGCTTTATAATATCTATCGGGTGTCTCCCTTATACAATCCAGAACAATGTCACGCAATCATTGATCTTGGAGCACAAAGCGCAAATCTTATTATTACTCAAAAAGAAAAAATTCTCATGCGGTCTCTGACCACGACCGGCGATAGTATTACCCTTGCGCTTTCTGAAACCCAGAATATAGAATTTCAGGATGCGGAAAAAATGAAGATTGAACAGGGGATGAAATCCCAGACGATTTCTTCTTTGATTGAATCCCTCAGCACAGAAATTCAAAATTCCTTAGATTATTGGCGTTTTACATTAAAAGGGCCGGACATCAATGCCTTTTTTATCTGCGGAGGATTTTCAAAAATGATAGGTTTTAGGGAGTATCTTGAACAAAAATTCAGGATACCTATTTCTTATTTAAATCCTCTTGAATTTTGTGATGTTAATCCAGAATACAACAAATTGCTTTCTGATAAAGGCCCTGATATCGCGATTGTTTGCGGTATTGCCTTGCGGGCATTAAAACAGGCGCCAATAGAAATAGATATGCTGCCTGTTGAGGTTTTGAGGATGAGGGAATTCGCCGAAAACAGGCCCTATATTATTCTTTCCATCGTAATGGCTATTGTTTTAACACTTACACCCTTATTTTTTTTGAAAATGGAACAAACCGGATATGAAAGTTATAAACAGGAACTTGAAACCTCGTTACAGGAATATGAACAGTTTAAACCAATTGTTGAACAGCTTCAAAAAAATATCACTGATATAAAAGGGAAATTAGGCATTATCCAGAATCTAACAGAAAAAAAGGCATTATGGCTGGCAAGGATTATGGAAATAGGTAATTCCCTCCCAAGCAGCAGAATCTATCTCAATAATATCTATCCGGCTGAAGCGCAGATTACACAAACGTCTTCTACCCCGCAGCCATCGCCGCAGGCGCCTGCGCCTGCAGTGCCTCCTCCGCCCGGGCCCGCATCCCCCGCGCAACCAGCGCAGACTCCCCCTACGTCCTCGCCTGCCGGACAGCCGGCGCAGATTGCTCCTCCGGCAGTTTTGCCTGAAAAAATTGGGATGCTTACGCTTGAAGGAGAGGTTATTGCCAATGATATAAGAAGTGCGTTTTCTGATTTTAAATTTTTTGTTCAACGGCTTTCAGGGCTTGACATTTTTTCTGAGGTAAATATTAATTCCTGTGAGCTTGATAAAGAGACCGGAAAATTGAAATTTCTCCTAACAGCCAGGGTAAAATGAAAAAGGTTTTGGGTTTTTTGACAAAGAATCTGATTGTTATTTTTCTTGTTCTTGTTCTTGGGATACTTGGTTATGGAATAAACGTGCTTAATAAAACAAGGAAACAGCTCAAAAAAACCGAAGAAGAAATAAAAGCGAAATATGAGGAAATTAAAAAATATAAAACACAAAAAGAACTTGCTCCATCCACGGAACTTATTAGCAGGCTTCAAAAAGAACAACAGCTTATGGAGGATCAGTTTATTTCAATGTTGAACAATTTTACCACTACCTCGCTTACTGTGCCCGAATTTAAGGTTTTTCCAAATGTTGAATTTAAAGAATTCTTGTTTGAAACAAACGACCTTCTGAAAAAGAAAGCCCAGAAAAACAATGTTACCATTCCCTCATCTTTTGGATTTCAGGAGACAGGTTTTCCTGCGTCTGACCAGATTCCGATTCTTTCCCTCCAGATTACTATTTTGAAGCATATGCTTACGCTTTTGATTGATTCAGGCGTAAGTGTTGTCAATGCGGTTGTGCCAGGAATCCCTTCCTCCGTCTCTTTTTACAGGATCCTTCCGCTGGATGTTTCTATTACAGGTACCAGCATTGAGATAATGAGATTTTTGAAATATCTTAATAATCCTTCATCTCTTTTTACACTTGAAAGTTTCGCAATTACAAAAAAACCAGAATCAGGAATGTTTCAGGGCAACTTTAAAATTAATGCTGTGATAATAAATAAAGCAACGGCCATTCCGGCGCCTGTGGCAGTTTCCACTGGAAGCGGCCTGCTTAAGACAACGCCTGCTCATGCTCAACAGCAGGGCTCTGCTTCATTACCAAAACCATAGGAATACAGATGCAAAAGGCTTTTTTCGCAAACTGGCAGAATCTTGATAGGAACGCAAGAAAAAAACTTATATGTGATTTTGTCCAGAAAAGAAAACATGTACAATCTGTGAAAAAAGAAAAAGGCAGGAATATTTCAGAACAGGATTCAAACAATATCCACTATGTAAAAAAATCAATTAACCCATTCACATTGCTTTCCCGCTCAAGAAAAAAGCGGCAATTCGCTTTTCATGGGTCTATATGTTCATCTGGTTGCTCTGGAGAAAATGAAGATGACGATATCTCATGGTCATCTGCGCCATCTGGCGGCAATCAGTCCTTTAAAAAATCCCCACAGAAATCCCAGAAAAAAAGGAATTTTTTGAAATTCAAAAAAACCCCATCTTCAAAGAATCCATCAACAGATAAACGCAATCAACAGAGGCAGCGTCTTTTAAATTTCATTGAAGGGATAAAAAGCAGGTCTATTATTGAAAGGAAGAGGCGTGAAGACGAGAGGTTGACGAAGGTTTTGGCGAAGCAGGAGGCGAAGAAGAGGTATTTGGAGAAGGTTGCGGCTGAGAAGGTTGCGAAGGAAGAAGCGAAAAAGGCGAGGGATAGACAGTTGATGGAGGCAAGGATCCAGAGGCAGGAAGCGAAGGAGTCCAGGAAGCAGGCAAGGATTGTTGAGAAGGAGGCAAGGTTAAAAGAGAAGCAAGAGAAAAAGAAAAAACTGCAGGAAGAGAAAATAGCCTTTAGGCAGGCCAGGGACCTTGATCAAAGGGTAAAGAGGCAGCGTCTTTTAAATTTCATTGAAGGGATAAAAAGCAGGTCTATTATTGA
>CAZSTE010000079.1:0-757 GCA_964609735.1 uncultured bacterium | reverse complement strand
TGAGAAGGAGGCAAGGTTAAAAGAGAAGCAAGAGAAAAAGAAAAAACTGCAGGAATTAATAAAGAATATTAAACTTCAAAATCAAATCTATAATGCCAATAGAAAACGCGAAAAAGAGATTCTTAAAAAACAAAAGCAGATTTCTAAGATTGCGCAGATATATGAAAAGGAAAATAGATTAGTCCAAAGATCACAGATGAGGGAGAAACAAAAGCAGCTTGTTCTTGAGAAAAAAAGATTTATTAAGGAACAGCGTCTTCTTGCGGCAAAACAAAAATCAGAAAAAATCTTGCGTGAGAAGGCGCAGAAACAATACCAACAACAGCTTAAAATTTTTACCCAAAATATTTTTAATTCTGCAAACAATATTTCCAGGTTAGCGGAAACATTATTATCTTCCGCGGTAATGATAGTTTCCCGTGTTAGCAAAAAGGCAAGGTCTGTCAGGATTCCTTCTGTAAAATCGTTTGCTCCCGAAAAAATTATTCCTGCAAAGAAAGCAGAGGCAATATCGCCCATAACCATTGTTGTTGAAGAAAAGAAAAAAAAGAAATACAGAGAGCCTGTAAAACTCGGCCCATTATTAAGGAAAAATGCTTTTAGATTATTATTTATATTTTTTCTTTTAATCTGGTTTGGAGAGATACTTTATTATAGCCTTGGATGGAAACCTCCAAGAGAAAAATTTGAAGAAATGTTTGGTGAGATTGAAAAGTTACAGGATGTTTCAAAAAAGCCGGAACCTGCTGAAACAGCC
>CAZSTE010000078.1:0-5400 GCA_964609735.1 uncultured bacterium | reverse complement strand
ACAACCTCGTGAAAAATCTGTTTTTCCTTTCTAAAAACATGTTGAAGAATTGAATGAACAAAGTTATACAATCTATTAAAAACCGGTATCCTCAGAAACAACTCTTCAAGATACCGAACCAGCCTTTTTCCAAAAACATTTTGGGCTAAAAAACCAAGTATAAGAATCAGGATGATCAGTGAAACAAGACCAAGCCCTTTTACATAGAAATTTGGAATAACCTTCTGAAGCCATTGTCCAAGGATTCCTTCAAAAAATACAAAAATTTTCCATAAAATCCATATTGAAATTGCCGCAGGAACAATAATAAGGGTGCCTGAAATTAGATAATTTTTCAGTTTCATGGCAATGCCACTGTTGTAAATTTCTCCACTATCTGGAAAAGTAGCACCGTTAAAAGAATGCCAAATACAGCGCCAATAACGATTTCTTCAATTGTATGTATATGTTTTATTATTCTTCCCTGGGCAACCCAAATAGCAAGTAATAATACAAGAACAGAAATAAGCGGTTCTGTTTTAAATGTCAACATAGAAACAATAATCCATATGCTAAAAGCAAGCCCGCTATGAATGCTCGGCATTCCACCTGAAATAAACACCTGTCGTTTAATTAATGATTTAAGTATGATATACAAAAAACTGATTAAAAAAAGTGTGATAAATGTCAGATACCATGGCGATTTAGCAAGATTTTCAAAGGCATTTCTAAACGATGGTGGAAAATATTTCGCAAATAAAAGATACCCAATAACAATAGCAGTAACCACGGATACAAGAACAGTCGCTGCGGATATATCTTTAATTCTGCGAACCTGTATATCATATTGGCTTGTGAATAAATCCACCAGCATTTCAACAACGGTATTGAATATTTCAGTAATAATCACCAGAGCAACAAGCAAAACCAGTATTAAAAATTCAAGAAATGGAAGGTTAAAGAAAACCCCGCATATAATAACACAACATCCAATAAAAACATGAATACAAAGATTTCTTTCAATCCTAAGTGCGTAAAATAATCCCCTGAAAGCATTTGTAAAGCTTTCAACAATATCCTGTTTTTTTTCGTTTTGCATTAAGATGTCTCACAATTGTTGAAAAAATTTTATCCTGCTGTTTTTTCATCGTTATATAATCGTCAGGTTTGGCATCATCAAACCCCGAAAGATGCAAAACCCCATGAATGATAAGATATAAGATTTCCATTTCAAGTGTGTGCGACGCATCAGTGGCCTGGTCGTTTGCTGTATCAACAGATATAACAACCTCGGCTCTTGATCCAAGATTAAAACTTAACACATCGGTTATACTATTTTTGTTAAGAAATTGTTTGTTCAACGATTTTATTACCCTATTACCTACAAGTATCACATTGACCGACCTGAATTTTTTAGAGATATATCCTTCAATAAAACCAATACCATTTTCAAGATATTGTTTCTCAAGATGAATTTTTTTCTGACGATTTAGAAGCAGTATCTTTTTTTTCACTGTCATTTTTCTGATGTATTTCATACGCCTTTATAATTTTCTTAACCAAAGGATGTCTGACAACATCCTTTTCTCCAAAATAAACAAACCGCACGCCGTTAACAGATTGAAGAACCTTTTCGCATATAACAAGTCCTGAGCTGTTGTGTGAAAGCGGCAGGTCTATTTGGGTTGTATCTCCGGTAATTACCGCCTTTGAATTTGCGCCAAGCCGTGTGAGAAACATCTTCATTTGTTCAGCGGTCGTATTCTGCGCTTCGTCAAGAATAATAAAAGCATCATTCAGGGTTCGTCCACGCATATACGCAAGTGGAATAATATCAATAATCTTTCGTTCACTCCAACGTTTCAACTCTTCATATCTTAGCAGGTCAAACAATGCATCATATATTGGCTGTAGATAGGGTTTTATTTTTTCTTCAAGGTCCCCTGGTAAAAAACCCAACCGTTCTCCGGCTTCCAGGGCGGGCCTTGTAAGAATAATTCTTGCAAAAAGTCCTTTTCGCAGAGATTCAATCGCAAGCGCAACAGCAAGATATGTTTTACCTGTGCCGGCAGGGCCCATTCCAATGGTAAGAGGATATTTTCTGATTGCTTTTATATACAGCCGTTGTCTTGGACTGCGGGCAACAATCACATCTTTTTTTGAACCCACAATAATTGCATCTGATACAAATGAAGAATTTTTCTGTGTTGGTTTTTTATCAGAGGTAATATCGTTTTTATCCTCTGGCATGGCATCAAAGATATCCTGAGGCGAAAGATATCTCATTTTGTGCAACATGCCCCGGAGATTTTCAAATGTTTTTTGTGCCTTTTCAATTTGGGGCTGGCCACCTTTTAGTTTTACGATATTGCCTCGAGCAAAAATTTCAACTCCAAGAAGGTCCTCGAGCAATCTTAAATGCTCATCCTGTTTACCAAAAATAATCTGGGCTTCCTGATTGGTTAATATAATTTCTTTCAAAAAGGTCATATCAGGGAATTACAATCCGGGTTCCCGGAATGAGAATATTCGGGTTTTTAATAACATCCTTATTGGCATTATAAATTTTTTTCCATCCTGCGGCATTCCCATAGTATCTTTTTGCCAAAGAAGAAAGGGTATCTCCTCTTTTTACATTGTATGTTGCACCCGAGGTAGATATCTTTATAAGCGGTTCTTCAGGAAGAACAGGTTCCATCTTTTTTTCTATAATCATCGCCTTTATTCTGCCCAGTTCAGCAAAAAGCTGATCATATGCAGCAAGGGCTTTGTTTGAAGCGACAATGGCTGTTTCTGCGGCCACATTTGCTGCCTCTATCGCCCTGTTTGACACATCTATGGATTCCTGTAGTATCCTGTCGGCATAATCCATTGCTTCACGAGCCGCGCTGTTAGCCGAAGCAATCGCTCTTTCTGCAGCGTCATTTGCTGCCTTCGTCGCTCTTTCTGCAGCGTCATTTGCTGCCTTTATTGCGGCTGCTGATGCATCTATTGCTTTGTTTGATGCTTCTAATGCTTTTTCCGCAGTTGCATTTGCCTGATTGGATGTATTATATGCTTCCTGCGCGTATTTTTCAGCATTTTTGCTTATTTCCATTGCGGTTTCTATAAACGATTTTGCCTGCATAATCTGGATTTCTATTTCCTGTTTTTCAGAACGAGGGGTTTTCTTTATGGTTGAAGAGGATTTGGATGTAGACGCTGATTCTTCTAGGCCGGAAGATGTTACTTCTGTTTGAGAAATCCCCTCATCCATCGCAGATATCTTTTCTACCTTCTGGCTGTTGCAAGGTTGTACAGCCGGACATGCATATTAAAAATATAGTCAGGAAAATAACCAGATTTTTTCTCATTCCTTCCCCTTTTTTATAGACAATAAATATTGTTAGCTATAATTTTAAATAAATGTATCACTGTTTTGCTTCAAAGTCAATCTTTATATGGAGATCGGAGATTTGTTTTTTACTAACAAAGGATGGGGCTCCACTTAAAGGACAAATACCCTTTTGTGTTTTTGGAAACGCCATTGTTTCTCTGATTGAATCCTCATTTCTTAAAATCATTATAAGCCGGTCAAGGCCAAAAGCAATTCCTCCATGTGGTGGAGCGCCATAACCGAGGGCTTCAAGCAAAAAACCAAATTTTTCATTATATTCTTCTGGTTTGATCCCAAGAATTGAAAAAATTTTTTCCTGTAGATTTTTTTGATGAATCCTTATGCTGCCGCCGCCAATTTCAATGCCGTTTAACACAAGGTCATAGGCATTGGATTTTGCTTTAAGCGGTTCCGTCTCCAGAATATCGCGATATTCCTGTTTTGGGCTTGTAAATGGATGATGAACGCATTGGATTCTCCCTTCGTCAGGATTTATTTCAAACAAAGGAAAATCAATAATCCATATAAATTTAAGGTGCCCTTGCGTTATCATATTAAGAATCCTTGCAACCTCCATTCTTATCTGTCCCAGAACGCCGCATACCCACGATGTTTCACCACCCAAAAAAAGAATCAGGGATCCTGAACTAATCCTTAATGATTGTTTCAACCTCTCAACAGATTGTCTGGTTAATGATTTTTTTATAGGAGAAACAATATCGTTTTCTCTGAACCTTATCCAACCAACTCCTTTCCCACCGTTTTGTTTTACAAATTCATTAAACCTATCAACATCCTTGATAGAGATATTTTCGCCATTTTTAATAACCAACCCCCGCACCGTTCCGCCTGACTGTAAAACTGATTCAATGATGCTACTTCCACAGTCCATTAATAATTCGGAAAGGTCCATAATCTCCATATCAAACCGAAGATCCGGTTTATCAGTACCGTATTTTTCAATCGCCTCTTTGTGGGTCAATCGATTAAATGGAATATCAATGGGTATATTTAATGTGTTTTCTATCGCGTATTTTAGCAATCGTTCTGACACATCCATAATATCCTGCGGTTCAACAAAAGACATTTCAACATCAAGTTGAGTAAATTCCGGCTGTCTGTCTGAACGAAGGTCTTCATCCCTGAAACATCGGGCAATTTGATAATACCTATCAAATCCCGATATCATAAGTATCTGTTTAAATAGTTGAGGGGATTGAGGAAGCGCATAAAAATTGCCTGGATTTAATCTTGAAGGAACAAGAAAATCTCTGGCGCCTTCAGGCGTACTTTTTGTAAGAATTGGCGTTTCTATTTCAGCAAAAGATTCTGACGAAAAAAACTCGCGTATTTTCCCAGTAAATTCAGACCTGAATATAATATTTTCCATTAATTGTTTTCTTCGTAAATCAAGGTATCTGTATTTTAATCGTATGTTCTCAGCGATATTTTTGCTTTCTGATATTTCAAAAGGAAGAACCTCAGAAGCATTAAGAATTTGTATATCTTCAAGAAACACCTCTATGGAACCGGTTGAAATCTTGGGATTAACGGTTTCAGGAGAACGGGCAACAACACTGCCTGAAATCTGAAGAACAAATTCTTGTCTCACGCCATTGACAATCTCTGCCATCTGTGGTGAAAGTTCAGATAGGTTACATACAATCTGGGTTATTCCATAGCGATCCCGTAGGTCAAAAAATATAATGTTTCCATGGTCTCGTATAGAGGCAACCCAACCGGCAAGAATAACATTTTTCCCGACATCTGCGGATTTAAGTTGTCCGCATGTATAGGTCCTTAACATTTTTCAAGTCCTTAAAAAAGTCTGCAAGTTCATTGAATTTTATATATCGTTGAGAACCATCCTTCATATTCTTGTAAAGAAAACACTCTTTAATTAGCTCGTTTTCTCCAAGAATAAGAAGGTGGGTGATATGTTCTCTATTAGCAAGCCGCAAATGGTTTTTCAGGGAACGTTGTGTATAATCCATCGCTATCGCTATTCCATCAATCCGTGAATTGTTTATAATCAGCATACCCTT